>JAHJDO010000062.1 GCA_018812485.1 bacterium
ATCATGATGATGGTCAAAGCTATTTGCATTGTCCCAATTGCGGCGAGATGATAGAGATAAAGTGATTATTCTTGTGGAAAACCGTAACGGTTCCCCGCTTGTGAAAGCTTCCTGAGCAAAGCGAAGGATTTTTCTTGACAAGAATCCAAAAACAAGATATAATTCATCTATTCATACTAAATTTTCATCTATGATGAATATATGAGGAAATTATGGCGCATAACGAATTAGTACAATCTTTACTACGAAGTCTTGATATTTTGCAGTTTATAAGCCGTTCTGACGACGGGGTAACCATTCAACAGCTGGCTGATACTCTTGGCCTGAAATCGTCCACTGCTTATAATCTTGTGCGTACTCTGACGTCCAGACAGTTTCTCGAAAAAACAAAACGCCCTACAAGATATCAGCTCGGGTCTGCTGTGGTGGAACTCTCAAACACATATTCTCAACATTCGTTGTTGAATCGTTCATCAAAGGTTCTAAAACAGCTTTTTAAACAGTATAGTAGTGCTTGTTTTGTCTTATCAGAGGTTGTAAGTGGCGAGATAATGCTGAGCCTGTGTATAAGCCCGGAAAGACCAGGAATCATAGAACAGCCGCGCGCTAAAATCTTTCATGCTTATGGTACTGCTTCTGCATTACTCTTTCAGGCATTCTGGACTGAGGAAGAGAGGATTGCATATCGTAAGCGCTATCCATTCTGGGAATTCGGAGCTCATTTATGGAAAACACCTGAGCGTCTTGACGAAGCTCTTGAAGTAATCCGCCAGAAGGGTTATTCTGCTCCATGGTCTTGTTCGGATGGTATTTATCCTGTAGCAGCACCTATTATCAGACCAAATAATGAAATTGCAGCCGCATTCGGCGGCAGTATTCCGAATAAAGAACTGAAAGGGAAAAAAAGGCAGAATTTCAGAAGATGTATCGTGCAGGCAGCAAAGGAATTGTCGAAAAAATATTAATTAATATAGGGAGACAGGTATCATGTTAACCAAAAATGATGTTAAGGCATACGCCAAAAAGTGCGGGGCTGACTTGGTGGGCATTGGCTCAATGGATAGGTTTGAAGGAGCGCCAAAATGGGCAGACCCCCGATATGTATTCCCGGAGGCAAAGGCGATTATCGGCCTTGGTTTTCGTATTCCCCGTGGGTATCTGCGCGGCATTGAAGAAGGAACCAACTTTTTTCAATATCCTTCTATGGGCTATGCCAATATTAATGAGAATTATGCTCCAATGGTCTTAAGAGAAGTTGCTTGTTTCTTAGAGGACCATGGTTATGAAGCCTGTGTCTGGCGGAATACTGGAGCAAGAGGCCCTGTTTCCGATATGGATGGTACCTCCGGAGTAACGGCATCACCTGAAGAAGCCTCTACCCGTCGCAGACTCGTCCATTTTGAATCTGTATCCCCGGATAGGCCCGCACCTGATATCTTCTTACATTTCAGGATTGCCGCTTATATCTGTGGGATGGGAGAAATAGGCTACAGCAAGGTGTTTCTTACCCCGGAGTTTGGACCGAGACAAAGATTTGCTTTTATCCTCACAGATGCTCCCTTAGAACCTGATCCCATATATGATGGCCCTGAACTCTGCGATAAATGTATGCTCTGTGTTAAGAACTGTCCGGGCAAGGCAATAAACGGCAAGGAAACAGTAAAAGTCAAGATAGCCTGCAGAGAAATAGAATGGAATAAACTTGATGAATGGCAGTGTTTCTATGCCTATATGGGAGGAGTAAAGGAAATCAATCCCTTCCTTCCGGCAGACGCCTATAAAGACCTGCCTGATGGTGAGAAGATAATGAAAGGCGAAAAGAAACTTTCCCCGGAAGAGGTGGCGAAGGTCCAGGAAATAGTGCGTAAATATGCTCCGAATGCATCTGACTACAACAATGCCATGTGTGGTGGAAGAGGTTGCATCCGCGCGTGCATGATTCATTTGGAGCAGCAGGACAAGCTTAAGAACAAATTTAAGGAACCATTCCGTAAAAGAAAACCCTGGAGATTATAAAAATGAAATTCGCCGTTGGTTATCAACTTGCCGAAGCGGATGAGGAATCTTTTGTCGATATTGTGAAAGATTTCCGCGAACATATAGAAGAGGTTTACTTCCCTTGGCTCGATATGCCATCTGGCCGTTCACCGCTGACTATGCGCGAGGGGTTCGTAGACTGGGATGGTCAGCGTAAACTCGAAGCGGAATTGAAGAAGTTCAAGGAGATGGACATCAAGCTGGATCTACTCTTAAACGCCAACTGTTATGGCAAAGATAGCCTATCACAACATCTCAGAAACCGCGTCTGTTCTATTCTCACACATCTGAAAGAGAGAATAGGACTGGATGTAGTCACAACTACCTCCCTCATGATTGCAAAGACCATAAAAGAGAATTTTTCGGCGATAGATGTTCGCGCCTCGGTTAACATGCGGATCGGTTCGGTAAGCGCAATGGAGTATGTGGCAGACCTTTTTGATAGTTTCTACATCCAGCGGGAATATAACCGCAATTTCCATAGGATAGCGGAAATGAAGAAGTGGGCGGATAAACAAGGCAAGGGTTTGTATGTCCTCGCGAACAGCGGTTGTTTAAACTTCTGTTCGGGACAGATCTTCCACGATAACCTCGTTGCCCATGAGGCAGAGATAGGAGCAACGCAGAATATTGTGGGTTGGAATCCCTCTGTGTGCTGGAATTATTACAGAAAAAGGGAGAACTGGATTGCCTTCTTGCAGAATTCCTGGATTCGGCCTGAGGATTTACATAGTTACAATACCTACTTCTCCGTGGCAAAACTTGCTATGCGGATGCATGCCAATCCGCGGATGGTTATCCAGGCTTATACGGAGAAGAAGTTTGACGGGAATTTACTCAACTTGCTTGAGCCAGGGCACAGCCCAATATTTTCCCCTTTTATCATAGACAATTCAAAATTCCCGGAGGATTGGTTTGTAAAAACAACCGTGTGTGATAAAAGATGTCATAATTGCAAGTATTGTGGGTCGGTTTTAGAGAAAGTCTTAGTAAAAATGTAGCAGCGATTAGTATGAATAATTATGTATGTGCGCAACTTCGTATATTTTGGAGACGACGAAAACAACGAAGGGATATATGCTGGTACTCGGAAATGGCCGAATGCTTTCTTTTATGAAAAGGAGGTGTGCTGTGTTCCAAACTTACTTTAGTACTCGACGAATGCTACATAAAGAAACTCAGGGGGAAAGCCGTGTGAGGGAAAACCGCACGCACGGTTTGGTCGGTGAGGCGAAGGCATGGCTTCTAAACAGGGCGTCCTTTACTTTAATAGAACTTTTGGTCGTTATAGCGATCATTGCTCTACTCTCGTCCATGCTTTTGCCTGCGTTGCTGGGTGCAAGGGAAAGGGCAAGGAAGGTTAAATGTGTATCTAATTTAAAACAAATTGGTTTAGCAGTGCACATGTATCTTCAGGATCACGATGATTGGCTTCCACTGGCATTTCATGAAGGAGGAAACAATTGGTATCGTAACAATGACTTTTTGTTATATATGGGTTATTACTATGATGGTACTTCAACTCTGAAATGGTTGGGTAATAAAGGAACAATTACCGAATGTCCATCCGCTCCGATAGGTTGGCCTAAGGCCTGGGACTCTGCTAGTTATCCTAATGTCAACTATCTTTCCTATGGATTCAACTCTAAGCTTGGTTATATAGATTCGGTAATTACACTGGTAAGAAAGTCTGGGCAAATTAGCTTTCCTAGCGAGATTTTGGTGGCGACAGATGCAGACGAGACTGATGCCAATTGCTATTGGGTGGATTCTCCTCTTAGTCGACAGCGACCAACCAGTCGTCATAATGGAGGTCGAAATATTCTCTATCTGGATGGACATGTAAATTGGCGTGAAGGAGAGGATTTACCGACAGATAGTTCTGATCCTATCTGGGGAGCCCCTTGATATGGATAGAAAGGAAGAAATTAACAAAGCAGCTAAACTGTTGCAATCAAAGATAGCGCAAGAATTGGCTTTCGCTATATTATCATAGGAGGGTAAGATGATGAAACTGAGCCAAAAGAATTTTGAATTGTTTTTCTTTATAGTTTGTATTCCTTTTTTATGTGTGTCCTCACTAAGAGGTGCTGAAAATTTGTTTAAAGTTGATTTTACCAGCAAGCAACCTTGCGGTGTTTTTTTTGTCGATAGTAAATTAGGACAGCAAGTTCCTGGGAAAGCAACCATTGAGTATAGAGAAGATGGCACTCAAACTATAGTAGATTTTGATAAAGCAGATATGGGTGTTGGTAATTACTGCCTTTTCACATATAGACTAGCTGAAAGCCTTAAAATAGATAGTCCCATAAAAATAAAATGCAAATTTAAAACTTCAAACGATGACTTGAAAATAATTTTTTTAGCTTTCTGTAAGAATAATAAATATTATCGTTATGTTATTAAAACTACAGAAAAAAACAACAGTGGCTGGACAGAGATTGAATTTCCATTGCCTGATATATCTGGAGAAATTGATAGATTTTCCTTACATATTAGTCTTAAAACAAATAGCAAAGAAAAAGCAGATAAAATAAATAGATCGGTAACATTAAATTATATAGAGGTGTACGAAGATGAAGAGAAAAAAAAGGAGATAAAAAAAGAAATGATAGAAACTATCCAAAAAGCAGAAAATTTCCTACTTAAAAAGAAGTCTCAATATCCTGAGAATAAGCGTATAAAAAATATTTCGTATAATTTTTCAAAAAAACGCGACGCAGGAACATTGATAGAATATCTTCAGAAACCTGTAGAATCATTCGGGTCTTCCTCCGATTATTATTCCTGTACCAATCGTATTTATTTGTATAAAGATATTGCCGCTAAACTTTCCGAACAATATAATGATTCTGCAGTGGTTTTTGAATACGCAGGCGAGGACTGCAATATCAAATATTTGCTTAAGGCGGAAAAGTTTCATACTGGAGAGATGGAACTTTATTACAACAATCAGAAGATGTCTGTGTTCAATGAATATGCGGGTGGAGTTTTACGGCTTAACGATGGTGTGTTACTTAATGAATGTGAAGCAGAACTTAAAGATCAATTCTTGTGGTCTAATCAGCTGGTTCAAATCGTTGCCTATAAATATAAAAGCGCATCATATCTTGTTGAATACAGATATATGATGAACGGAAAGACTTTGGTCATTACGGTCGAAGCAGAGCCCAACATACTTAGCGAATATAGGCTTGGAATCAAGGACGGGAAGCGGGTGGTCATCCCTTATTTAAACTGGACAAAAATTTACAGGATGGGAGATTGTTTTTATACGTGTTATTTCGATTATGCGGAATCTCACATGGGATATCTGGTTGACATCTCGTGGAAAAATACGGCTGTTTATCCGCTTTTGACCGACGGCAACAGGAATCCATTCCATGAAAAGATATATTTAACCCTGTCGCCGGACATTAGAGAGTGTTTTCCTAACAATCCTCATTCTCCTTCAAAATATAAAAACGAGTTATCACCGGTTATCTGGCTGAATGACATGTATCTCCTGCGGGATTTTGAGAACATTCAATACGCTTTTAAAATTTTTAAAGATTACGGCATCGATCATGTCCTGTTCCAGAGAAAGCAATGGCAGCATTACGGCTGGGATGCGTATCCGTTTATTTTCCCCGCGGCAGGTCTTTGGGGTGGGGACGAGAGCATGCAAAAAGCGATTACAGCCGCAAAAAATAGCGGCTATTACTATTGCCTGCATGAAAATTATCTCGGCGCATTTGATTTTAATAATATGTTAAATGAAAAAGATCTTATACTGCCTTTTGGAAAGGAGAGGTTTTTCGACCTCCAGCCGGGAAAGCCAAGGGGTGGGTACGCCAATAACCGTTTTCAGATGCAGATGCTGAACGATAGAATTAAATATTATTTAAAAAATTATAACCAAAACGCCACTCATATTGATATCACCGGCAGCATGCCTCATTATATGTTTACAATGACAACCTTAGATGCGGAAGAACAAAATGCCGGCATGATATATGATAATTTCCAGACAAGAACAAATATTATGGCTGCACTAAAAAATGCCTTTGGGCCGGTAACTGGCGAAGGCAATTATTCGACGCTTTGGACAGGCGCTGTGGATGCCCCCGAAGGTAAAACCTGGCTGAGAACCGATTCTTTGCGGGACCAGTGGTTCTGTTTGAATACCATGGAAGAGATACCGGAAATACTAGATTTCTCCCTATTAAAGGTTAAACCGAAAGCTACAACATTCGGATTCGGCGGTTATTATAATTATTATCGCCAAACACTAAATGGGGACTATTCCAAAGCCAGATACTCAAAATATCCGGAAAACGTATTCGCTTTCAACAATAATATCAGGTCCAAACAGACAGCCTTCGGCCACAACGGCTATGTGGAGTTTTACTTTTTAAATGACATTTCCTTTATTCTCAGACATTATTATATGAGCTCTTATCTGCAAAAATATTTCAGCAATACCAGCCTTGCGGAAATTTCTTATTACAATGAGAATAATAAACAGTATGGGGATATAAATGACGTGATAAAGAGGGAATGGCCGTATAACAGAATCAGATTGAAATATACGAATAATCTCGTTATTTATATAAATCGTAGTGAAGAAGTGTGGGAAATTGAAAACAAAAGGCTGCCGGAATACGGCATGCTTGCCCGTCTGGACGGAGAATTGGTCCAATACACAGCTCTTGATAAAAAGAACAGAAATATAGATTACCTTGAAACCAAAGATGTTGTTTTTGCGGATCCTAAGACGTCAGTCTTTTGTCTTAATGTCAAAGAGATACAGAATAATATATTAATAACACCGGCTGACTTCAAGTTTGATGCCAGCAAACAGACTTTGCAGTTCAAACTGAATATAAAAGTCAATGAGGAATTGAAGCTGCCTGATTTACAGCACATTCAAGAGTGTAATTGGAATAATAAAAAAATAGCCGTTAGCGGATTCTCGTTCGAGGTGGTCTTAGTAAACAAAGAAACCGATATACATATATTTAATCCTGACCCTAAGACTGGAAATTTTCCTGTCAGGTGGGGGACAGCCGAATATATAACTAATACGGATATATTTAAGAAAATCGGAAATTATGATTTAAACATTACGCTGCCGCTGCATAAAAAAACGAGGTCAGGTATGTATTATATATGCGTTAACGTAGGAACACCGACACTGCAATATAAATATAGGTATTATCCGCGCGGCCCAAAGGATCCTTTCGAGAGAACAATCATCGCTGAAGGCGAATTAAAAGGGGCAGCTGGGATAGATGAAGCAATGTTTTCCGCTACGGATATTAATAAAGAGATATTTTATAACTGGCCCGGTGCCAATCCGCGCGACCTGTATGACTTTGACAAAATCAAAACAACCGGCACGGTTGCGCTGGGAAACAGGGGAGAATACCTTGAATTGATTCCCATCCCTCTATCTGAAAGCGGTCAGGTATACATTAATGATGCGGAGATTTTTTTAAAGAAAAGGATAAATAAAGTTTTAAACAGTGAAAACCAGATAGTGCCGGTTAAAAGAGACGGTGATTTTTTATCCATTCCAATAGATGGCAAAGGGAAGTACAAGTTGTATTATTAACCAGAAATTTTTATATATATAATTGTGGCCCATGAATGCAAGAAGGATGGAAAAGGTACTTTAAGCACTCATTGCGAGGGATTTTTTTTTGACCATGCCGTTAAGAATAGAATACGAAGAGTACTTTTCTCGGAAGTCTGGTAGAGGTATATCTTGCAGGAATAACAGCAATTATTTTAGGCTTATGACTCTTCATAACAATACATGCTATCATTATGCGCTGGTTTTGACAAGCAGGAAAAGCATTGCAAGGAAAGAATAAGTATGCTATATTCTGAAAACAAGTTTTTAAATATCGGAGAATTTTAAGATGTCGAGAAAGTGTGAAGTTTGTGGGAAAGGGCCAATGACCGGCAATAACGTCAGTCATGCAAATAATAGAACAAAGCGGAGATGGCTTCCCAATCTGCAGTCTGTAAAAGTTCTGATCAAAGGTCAACCTAAACGAATAAAAGTTTGCACGCAGTGTATTCGTTCCGGGAAGGCAGAAAGAACCGCTTAGGTTCTAAATCTCATATCTTTTAAATTTAGTTGCAAACTTTTCCTGCCCTGCCAAGTATTTACCTGTGGAGTATAGATAATATCAATATGGTTTTGACCTCTGTAATTATCCATATAGTCAGCCATTCTAAATCCAATAGCTTCAAATTGCCTACCTTGTTGAGATAGTGCAAGTTTGATATGATTATCGCCAACTTTTCTGGGAGAAAAGCCTAGTTTAAGACCTTTTGCAATGAATACAGGTTTGGGGTTTCCCATACCATAAGGTTCAAGGTATTCTATTTCAAGTAAAAACTTGTTTGTGATATTAGATGGAGAGAGGGCTAAATCTATGCATAGTTTTGGCTGAAGATGCTCTTTTGTTATTACTCTTGTTCCAATCTGGTTGATTTTGCTTCTAAAGATTCTGATATTATTTTTATTAATTGTCACACCTGCAGCATAAGAATGTCCCCCGAATCTAATCAGGCAATCTTTGCATTCCCGAAGAGCATCAACAAGATTAAACCCTGATATGCTTCTTCCAGAGCCTTTTGCCTCTTCTTTGTTGGTACATACAAGAATTGCAGGCCTATAGAAAATTTCTACAAGTCTTTGTGCAACTATGCCTATAACTCCCTCATGCCACTCATCACTTCCAAGCACAATAACAGGTTCGTTATCCAGGTCAATTGAGTCTTTTACCATTTCAATAGCGTTGGCAAGAACCTCTTTCTCTATTTCCTGTCTGTTGATGTTTTCTGTACAAAGGGACCTGGCTTTTTTGGATGCAACTTCCTGAGAATTTGTTGTAAGAAGCGTAACACTTTCCCGAGCGCTCTGCATTCTGCCTGCAGCATTAAGTCTTGGAGCTAGCATAAATGCCACCTGCCCGCTGGATATGTTGTTCTGTTTTAGTCCGGATTCTTTAATTAGTGTCTTAAGCCCAATGTTTTCTGAGGTTTTGAGTTTTGTGATTCCGAGTTTGACGATTATTCTATTATCCCCCAAGAGAGGCACAACATCTGCTATGGTGCCTATTGCTGCAAGATCCATGTATTTAAGGATTCCTTCAGAAGATATATCTCCAAGAAGATGCTTTGCCAGCACTCTGCATAACTGAAATACAACACCCACACCAGCAAGTTCAGAAAAAGGATATTCAGAATCATTTCTTTTTGGATTAACTATAGGGTATTTTTGCAACATGGGAATTTCAACAGTATGATGGTCAGTAATGATAACGTCTGTCCCCATGCTGATTGCAGCCTTGGCCTCTTCAATAGAATTTGTTCCACAGTCAACAGTAATAATAAGCTTTGTGCCTTTTTTGCATAAGTCTTTAATTATATTAGTATTAAGCCCATAACCTTCATTCATCCTGTTCGGAATATAAAAATCAATATCTGCGCCAGAATCCTTTAAAAATCTATATAACAGAGCAGTGGAGGTTATTCCATCAGCATCATAGTCTCCATAAATAGTTATTTTTTCCTTATGTTTAATTGCCTTTAGAATTCTCTTTACGCTTATTTCTACATCAGGCAGTAAAAATGGATCTGATAACACGCTTATTGTAGTGTATAAAAAACTCTCTGCAGCAGGAATGTCCTTTATTCCTCGATTTATAAGAATTTGAGATGTATTTGGCATAATGCCAAGCTTATCTGATAATTCTCTCTGCAGCTCTATATTATCCTCATACATTTCCCATGTGTAATTTTTCAAACCAGTTTCCTTATTTTTGTTATTTAATATGAAACTGATTATAGGGCGAATCCTACTCAAAATCAAACTTTCCCTTCAAAGATTTTCATGCAAAAGATTGCATAAGACGTTCATATAAGGTATTCTAGGGGGCATGATAAAAGCAATAATATTTGATTTTGGGAATGTTATCTGTCGTTTTGATGATAATATATTTCTGAATAAACTCTTAAAGTATACGAACAAATCCTTTGAGCAGTTGAATAGTTTAATTTATGATTCCGGTTTAATAGATAAATATGAATCCGGGGGCATTTCTTCTGATGAAACATTTGCAGCTATTAAAAAAACATGTGGATTATCAATTTTAAAAGATGAATTTATAGAAGCTTATAGTAATATATTCACCTCTATAGAGGATACCATCGAGTTAATAAAAAAATTAAAAAGAAATTATAAAATCGGTTTATTATCTAACACCAATCCATGGGATTTTGAAATTAATATTAAACAGGTGGAGATTTTTGACTTGTTTGATGCAGTTAGTCTTTCATACGAAGTTGGAGAAAAGAAGCCAGGTAAGAGAATGTATATGGACATATTAAACAAGCTCAAGTTAAAGCCGGATGAATGTGTGTTTGTAGATGATATTAAAAAAAATATTGAGGCCGCATCAGAAATAGGGCTACACGGAATACATTACACAACATATCAAAAACTAGTTGAGGGATTGAGGAAGCTCCGTATTACTTTTTAATATAATTACTCAGGTCTGCCAGTTCAGACATTGAGAGTTTTTCTGCACGAATACTCGGGGATAACTTAAGATACTTAAAGACCTTTTCCAACTCTTCTCTAGCAATTCCTAAATTGGAATATCTTGATATTGCATTAATGAACATTTTTCTTCTATACATGAAACCTGCCTGGATAATGTCAAAAAACAAACTTTCGTTTTTTACTTTGACTGGCGGTTTATCTAAAAGAGTAAATTTTACCAGAGCAGAATCCACATCTGGCTGAGGGTAAAAAGCAGTCTTTTTTATATATTTAACAATCTCTACTCTGCACCTGTATTGCACAAAGATTGATAGAGAGCCATAAGCTTTGGATCCTGGCTTAGCCGTAAGTCTTTGCGCCACTTCTTTCTGGATCATTAGTACGAAAAGTTCTGGGCTTTGAGTAATGGACAGAAGAAATGATATAACAGGTGTTGTAATGTAATAAGGGATATTTCCTACTACTTTATAATTTCCATGAATATTAAAACTAGTTTTTAAGATATCTTTATTGATGAATTCAATGTTGCTATATGCTGAGAGCAAGTTCTTTGAAATATCAAGCAGTTTTGTATCAGTTTCCACTGCTATTATATTTTTTACCTTAGCAGCAATAAGGTGTGTTAAGGCTCCTAGTCCTGAGCCAATCTCAACTATAACATCACTTTTTTTGATATTGAGAGTGTTAATTATTATATTGGCTATGTTCCTGTCTATAAGAAAGTTCTGCCCAAACTTTTTTTTTGGATGAAGATTGTGTTTTTTGAGTTCTTCCTTAATGCTATTTGGAGAGAAGAAATTCATTGCTTGTGAAGAGATTGTTTTATGATAGCCATCTTTGAAGCCATTTTAATTGCCTCTATTAAACTTCTCTCATTTGCAATGCCCTGCCCAGCTATATCATATGCTGTTCCGTGGTCAGGAGATGTTCGGATAATTGGAAGTCCTATTGTTACATTAACGCCTTTGCCAAAAGAGAGCGTCTTAAAAGGTATAAGCCCTTGGTCATGATACATTGCCAAAATGAAATCATATTTTTTATACTCACAATTCCCAAAGAATGCATCAGCAGAGAAAGGGCCTTGGACATTTATGCCATTTCCCATAGCTTTCCTAATGGCAGGGATAATTTCTTCTATTTCCTCTTTTCCAATAGCCCCTCCATCTCCGCAATGAGGATTTAGTCCAAGTACTGCAATGCTTGGTTTATATATGCCAAACAGAAAACTATTCTGATCGATCAGTTCAATTGTATCAATTATGTACTGCCTTTTTATTAATCTATTAATGTTTTTTATTTGAACGTGTCGTGTTAGAAGAATAATGCGGATTTTTTCACTTGCCATAACCATTGCATATTTATGTGTAGTTGTAAGTGTTGCTAAAAACTCTGTCTGTCCCCTAAACTTAACGCCCGCCTCATTAATTGCGTACTTATTTACAGGAGCAGTTACAACTGCATCAATCTCCTTATTAAGAGCAAATACAGCTGCATCTTTTAAAAATTCAATAGCAGCTTTGGCTTGTATAGGGTTTGATTTGCCAAGTATTATATTTTTTAATTTTAAATTCTGTGGATTAATCAAGTATGCTTTTTCAGATATATTTTTAATGTCTGACGGATGGTTTATTATTTCTATTTTATAAGAGGGGCTTATTTTTTTAGTTTTATAAAGAGCTTTTTGAACTCCGATTATAATTGGAGTACAGCACCTGTAGACTTGTTTATTAGCTAGAGCCTTTACGACAACCTCTGGACCAATTCCTCCAGGGTCACCAAGAGTAATTGCAATTACAGGCTTTTGCATAAAATCTCTCATAAAAAAATTCCCCGCCAAATGCCGTCTAAATAGGGTCGTTTTGAAGCCGTTAAGGCCACGTGGGTGCTCTCTTAAATGTTCAATGCAATTGCATATCCCACCAAATACGAACTCCCATTTTCTTACTGTTGGCTCAAAATAACCAAACTTATAACAAACACAGCAGGGAATACTAAGCTAGTATAACACAATTTATGATTAGTTAAAGAGAAAATTTATGTTTCCAGATTTGTTTCGTCTATTTTTTTAATTATATCATCAATTTTTTGTGCATGTTTTTCATTTTTTTCTTTATATGAAAGAAATTCTTCTGTAATAAATAAGGCAGCCCAAGTAGTGATTTTAAGAGATGATGCTATATGTGTGTTGTTAGAAATTTCACTTATTTTATTATTCAGATACTCTTCAATTTTTCGAATCTGGGATGGGTCTTTATCAGTCTTAACTTTATATTCTGTGCCAAGCACACTGATTTTTATCTGTTGTTGATCTAACATATAGGAAGCTTACTATCTCTTAGTAAACTGAAACTGTTTACGCGCGCCCTTTTGTCCGTATTTCTTTCTTTCTTTCTTTCTCGGATCACGGGTAAGGAACCCTGCTTTCTTTAACACATCCTTTAGTCCTTCATCAGCCTTTACTAATGCTCTTGATACACCATGGCGAACTGCGCCTGCCTGACCAGAGCTTCCTCCGCCTTTAACATTTGCAAAGATATGATATTTTTCAAGGGTATTTGTTTCATGAAACGGTTGGCATATAATTATGCTTAATGTATCATTTCCAAAATAATCTTTATAAGGTTTTTTATTTATTATTATTTCTCCTTTTCCTGGAATTAATCTTACACGGGCGACAGACGTTTTCCGTCTGCCAGTAGAGTAGAATATTTGTTTTGCTTTCGCTGCTTTTGCCACAATAGATCTCCTTTATATTTCCATTTCTCGAGGGATAGGAACAGGTTTTTGAGCTTCCTGATGATGCTCTTTATCTGGATAGACTTTTAATTTTGTCAGCATTTTTTTACCAAGCTTATTTTTAGGAAGCATACCCTTAACAGCCCTTTTTATAACTTCCTCCGGGTTTTTTTTCATCAGGTCAAAAAGGCGTGTCTCTTTAAGGCCTCCCGGATACCCTGAGTAGTGATAATAAACTTTTTGTTCCAGTTTTTTACCTGTTAGGCGAACCTTAGCTGCATTAATAACAATTACATAGTCTCCAACATCAGCATGAGGGACATATATAGGTTTATGTTTCCCTCTGAGTATAGCTGCAACTTTAGATGCCAATCTCCCTAGAACCTTATCTTCTGCATTTACAATATACCATATTCTTTCTGTATCATCTTCTTTAGGAATAAATGTTTTCACTGTCTTGATCTCCTATTATCCGTTTATTTTATCTAAAAATTCGTTTTCATTAAAGTCAGGGTCATATATCGTGTTTTTCAGCTCGTTTACCGGATGCAATTTTTGCATATGAGTTAATAACTTTAATCGTTTTAGCGCTTTATCCTTTTTAAATAATTTCCTTCCGTAAGGTGTTTCAGCATCTATTTCAAGAAGTCCAGTCTGGATATAATTTTGGATTGCAAAAAAAGAAATTTTCGTTTCTTTTACAAGCTCCCTATCCTCAACGTAACCTATTCGTTTTCTCTCAGCAATAGGCACATTTAACTCCTGAAAATCCTTGCTTTTCCTCATGTCTCTGTCAGTTTTAATAGCCATTAACTTAAACTCCCATTACTTCTTCTTCGTGATTACTTCATCAATAATACCATATTCCCTGGCTTGTTCAGCTGACATAAAAAAGTCTCTATCTGTATCAGTTTCTATTTTTTCTATTGACTGCCCTGTGTGCTTTGCGAGAATTTTATTTACTCTCTCTTTTAAGTCAAGCATTTCTTTTGCGTGAATATTAATATCTGACACCTGTCCCTGCATACCTCCTGAAGGCTGATGAATAAGGACACGCGCATTTGGAAGAGACATTCTTTTTCCTTTTGTCCCTGCAGCGAGTAATATGGCAGCTGCACTTGCTGCCTGCCCCATGCAAATAGTAGAAATATCTGATTTCACAAACTGCATAGTGTCGTATATTGCTAATCCTGCGGTAGCGACTCCTCCAGGACTGTTTATATAAATAGTTATGTCTTTATCTGGAGCTTCAAACTCCAGATACAATATTTGTGCAATTACAACATTAGCCACATTGTCATCTATAGGAGTTCCGATAATTATATTTCTATCCTTTAATAACCTTGAATAAATGTCATACGCGCGTTCGGTTCTGCCTGTCTGCTCTATTACCATTGGAATTAAACTCATAATACCACCTCCATCAGGCTACGTGCCTGCAGCAATTATTAATTCTAAATTGAAATTTTGGCGTTTTCATATATGAAGTCAAGAATTTTCTGTCTTTTCATTTGTCTTTGTATATATTCAATGTAGTTGTCCATCTTATCTGTTTTATTAGAGCCTGCAAGATTCTGAAGTTTCTGTTTTGCCTCTTCTTCGCTAACATCTATTTTTTCTTTTTCAGCAATCTCCTCCAGAACGAGCATCTTTTTTACGTCTTTAGTTGCTTCTTTTGAATATTTCTCTTTCCATTTATTCTTGTCAGTATCTTTTTCTCTTAGGCTAGTACCCATGTAGTCTATTTGTTTATCTAAAAGTCCTCCTGGAATTAACATCTCGGAGTTTTCACTAACCATGTCTAATAATTGTTCCTTAATATCTGCTTTTTGTTTGTCTTCAGCAACGCTTTTAAGTTTCTTCCGAATATCATCTTTAAACTCATTAAGGGTTTTGAAATTACCCAATTCCTTTGCAAAATCGTCGTTAATCGGTAAAAGCTTTTTCTCTTTTACCTGTCTGATAGTTACTTTGTAAATAGTTTTTATGCCTTTTCCTTTTGAAATTACCTCAACTTCTCTCTTATCGTCTATTTTTGTCCCAACGAGTTCTTTCTCTACTTTTTCAGGAAGAATTTTAGAACCTAATATATATGGAGCATTAGTCTGTTTTTTTGACGGTGTGGCGTCGGTAATTATCTCATAATCTATTATTATTTGATCACTGACTTTTGCAGGCCGATTGATCGGAACAAATTCCGCTCCCTGTTCTTGTCTCATTTTCAATACATTGTTAACGTCATCATCAGAAACATTAACGGATTTTACAGCCATTTCTAGTTCTTTGTATTTAGCAAGTTTTATATCGGGCTTTACTTCTAACGACATCTCATATGTAAATGGCTTTCCTTCTTCAAATGTGACCTTATCTATCTTGGGCTCAGAAACAGGGATTAAATTATTATTCTTAAGTATATCTTGATAAGATTGATTGATGAGTTTCTCCTTGATTTCCTCATTCAGAGCTTTTCCAAAGCGTATCTTCAAAATAGAACATGGGGTTTTGCCTGTCCTGAATCCATGCACGGATGCAGTCTTTTGGATGGCATTATATGCATTTTTTGTCTCTTTCTCAACTAGTTCAACAGGCACCTCAATCTTTAAGAGACGGCCGCAATTTCCAAGATCCTGTATATCCACCTTAACATCGTTACTGCTACTAGTATCTGCCATTGTTCCTTCCTTATTTTATTCTTCTAGTTCAAAATCCTTCCATCAGAGCGGGTGATGAGATTCGAACCCACGACCACTTCGTTGGCAACGAAGGGCTCTACCACTGAGCTACACCCGCGTAAAACTTACCAGTGCGAGAGGCGGGAGTTGAACCCGCATCCCTGTAAAGGGACTAGATCCTAAATCTAGCGCGTATGCCAGTTCCGCCACCCTCGCTCTTAGTAGGCCGTGAGGGAATCGAACCCACAACCAACGGATTAAGAGTCCGCTGCTCTGCCAATTGAGCTAACGACCCCAATAATTCCGCTATTATACAGATTTTTTAAATGATGGCAATGGAAAGTTTCGGGAGTTCCCCTATTTTTTATTGACCTGTGTAACTGCCTTTGATAGTATACGGTTATGCCAAAAAGGATTAAAAAAACCGGGCTAAAACTTGTTTTAGTTTTACTAATATCATTATTTATTTGCAGTATAACACATGCTGAAGAGACAGTAATAAAGTCATTAGACCTTGGATTTATACCATTTAAATCCTTTGAAGAAGCAGCAAAATCTTTCCTATCCAAAGAGGGGAAAATAGTCTATTTTGCACCTACAAATAAAATTATAGTAGTTGATTATCCTAAAAACTGTAAGAATATTTCTGGTCTATTAACAAATTTACAAATGAACATTAAAAACGTGGAAATAAAAGTAGAATTTATTGAACATTCCTTAGAGAATGTTTCAGAAGCTAAGGCAAAAACCAGATACAGCGAAAAAAACTGGGAAATTACTACTGGTGGTATAGCTGTTGGAACTGACGATAGAGGATTCCATGGAGCTTTTTCGGCGGGAATTGGAAAGAAAAAATCTGAGCGCGCTACAACCCAGATAATATCAGTTCTTGATAGACATACAGGCCGGTTCCTCGTGGTTGAGGAATACCCGCAATTGGAGTGGTTTAGAACCTATGGAATAGCTAATCATTTGATTGATGCAGGACTTACTTACAAAAGCGTTGGGGCAAAACTTGCTGTTATGCCTGTGGTTCAAGGTAATCTCATAAAAGTATCACTGACTCCAGAATTGAGCTATTTTACAGATAGAGGAACTAAAACTGTAAAAGTTAATACCTTAACTACTACAGTTGTCGCTCGCAGTGGACAGTCAATATGCATTGGGGGATATTCTTCAAGCAATAAGGATTTCTCAATGCATTTCTTCAGAAAAATCGGCAAGTCCGGTAAAATTGTAACCTTCGATATTATCCTGACTCCAAAAATAAAGGAACCGTAAAGGTTTTTAAGTTTTACTATTTTACTATCGCCTTCGTCGGGCATTTTTTAATACATTCGCCGCAGTTGGTGCATTTTTTGGGATCTATTACTGCAAGATTGTTCTCTAAGGTTATTGCATCTAGCGGACATGCCTTAATGCATACGCTACATCCGATACAGGCAGCTTTACATACCGCTCTTGCGTCTTTTCCCTTATCTCTGTTGCTGCACGCGACATAAACTTCCTGATTATTGGGAACAAGTTTAATAATATTTTTAGGACATACTTCTATGCATTTTTCGCATATTTTACAAAGCTCTTTGTCAAATACAGGTATGCCTTGTTTAAGAGAAATTGCTCCAAAGGGACATATTTTAGAGCAATCTCCAAACCCTAGGCATCCATAATCGCATGAGTTGTTTCCACCACTGAGGAGCATAGCAGCTTTACATGTTTGAATACCAATATAAAGAAATTTTCTCTGCTGATTAGCAGTTCTCTGACACAAGAGAACAGGGAAGGTTTTTGAGATTAGTTCTGTCTCTTTTTTATCCATAAGTACGCATCTATCGGGTAAAACTTTACCGTCTGCGACGGCTTTGGCAAAACCCATACAGCCTGTAAATCCACATGCGCCGCAATTTGCACCAGGGAGAGCTTTGAAAATCTCTTCTATTTTGGGATCAATTTTTACAGCGAATTTTCTTGATGCATAACCAAGCACAAGACCAAAGACCAGTCCAAGCCCTCCAAGAAGCAGAGTTGCTGTTAAAATAGTTTGCATATTGAACCTTTTTATTATTGAGAAACTAAACCGGTAAATCCCATGAAAGCAAGAGACATTAAACCAGCTATGATAAATGCAATTGGTATACCTCTCATGCAGTCAGGCACGTCGGTTAGATCCAGCCTTTCCCTTATTGCAGACATAAGAAGTAATGCGATAGTAAAACCCACACCAGCGCCCAAACCATTTACAATGCTACCTATAAAATCAAGATTAGAATCACTATTAATTGTTGCTACACCGAGAACAGCACAGTTTGTAGTAATAAGAGGAAGGTATATTCCCAATGCTTGTTGAAGAGCAGGGCTTATTTTAGCAATGACCATTTCCACAAATTGAACCAGTGTTGCAATAACAAGAATAAAGGTAATTGTTTGTAAAAACGTTATATTTAATGGGATTAATAAGTAATGCTGTATGACCCATGTAGCCATTGATGCAATGGTCATGACAAAAATTACAGCCATTCCCATTCCAAATGCAGCGGAACTTTTTTTAGAAACACCTAAGAATGGGCATATGCCAAGAAATCTATTTAATACATAGTTATTTACCAGAGCTGCAGAAAGGAATATTATAAATAATTTAGTAAGAAGCATCGTTTACGCCTTCCTTTTTTTTGCCAGACTATTGAATAATCCAAGGAATAGACCGAGAGCTATAAATGCTCCTGGGGGGAGTATCATTATTATCACAGGATTAAATCCAGATCCCAATACATGATATCCCCAGATTGTTCCTGCTCCCAGTATTTCTCTTGTAGCTCCAAGAAGCGCAAGTGCGCCTGTAAATCCTATTCCCATGCCTAGTGCGTCCATGATTGAAGGGGAAACAGGATTTTTTGATGCAAAAGCCTCTGCTCTGCCAAGTATAATACAGTTCACAACAATCAATGGAATAAATATCCCGAGGGATTTATTTAATGCAGGGAAATATGCCTGCATTATAAGTTCTACTATAGTTACAAAAGTAGCAATGATCACAATAAACGCAGGGATACGAATATTTGATGGTATAAGTTTTCGGAATAGAGAAACAAGTATGTTTGACCCTAAAAGCACAAAGGTAGTAGCCGCTCCCATGCCTATAGCATTTACCAGCGAGGTTGAAACAGCAAGTGTTGGACACATGCCCAGAATGAGCCGAAATGTTGGATTCTCTGCAAAAATACCTCTTGTAAAATCTTGTTTAAGACTCATTTCTATTTTCTCTCAGTCTTTAAAAATTCTGTTATAGATTTTTGCACGGCTTCACTAACAGCTCGCGATGATATAGTAGCTCCGGTTAAAGCGTCAATAGTTCCTTTGCTGGAATCCTTTTTTAACAAAACCTGTTTCAAGGTTTTGTTAAAAAACTGATTTGTGAACTTCGTTCCTTCTACTCTTGTTCCAAGACCTGGAGTTTCATTTTGACTTGTGATTCTGATAGCTTTAATTGTTTTGTTCAAATTCATACCCACTTTAATTTTAATTGTGCTGCCAAACCCTTCCCCAGACGCATCAATTGCGTAGCCTATTAACTTATTTTTTGTATAAACTTCATAATAGGTATAGTTGTCTTTACCAGTAGTTAGGTTAAAGCTTGTTGCTTCCGGGAAAATATCTCTTAGGGCTTTTTCTTCTTCAAGTTTAATTCGTTTTACAATTGGTTCCTTTGTTACAGTATAGATTATACCTAGAATTGTGCCCGAGATAGCGGCAATTATAAGCAGACTCGCTGATAATTTTAATATATTACGCATTTATTTTCCCAAATTTTTTAGGTATAGTCCATTTCCACCTATCTATTAATGGAGTCACGGCATTCATCAATAATATAGAATAGCACACTCCTTCAGGGTATCCGCCTTTCAACCTTATCAAAACCACTATTATCCCAGCCCCTAATCCAAATATAATTTTACCCTTGGGTGTTATAGGGGTTGTTACATAATCTGTTGCCATGAAGAAAGCGCCAAGAATTAATCCTCCACTCAGCATGCTGAATAATGCGTCTCCTGTGAATAAGCCGTTACGGCCGAATATCCATGAAAGCAGTGCTACACACCCAATGTAGGAAACAGGAGTATGCCATGAAATCCGTTTTCTTATAAATAAAAATATTGCGCCCAGCAGCAGGGCAAAAGCAGACGTCTCTCCGATGCATCCTCCTACATTCCCAACAAACAGGCTCCAGTGGGAAGGAAGTTCTTGAACCAGATTGAGCTTTACTATTGCTAATGGAGTTGCGCAGGTTTCAGCATCAATCCTTCTGAACCAGCCCGGTTGTGGCGCCAGCCATGTGGTCATAAAACCAGGCCAGGAAGCTACAAGTATTGCTCTGCCTATAAGTGCCGGGTTGAATATATTGCGTCCAAGACCACCAAATACTTCTTTTCCCAGTATGATGGCACATGCAGTTCCAACTGCAGGTAGCCATAAAGGTACGCCAGGAGGTATTATCATAGCTAATAAAAGTCCCGTCACAATGCCGCTTCCGTTTGATATAGTTTTGTGTCCTCTTATTTTGGAAATGATTGCTTCAGTTATTAGGGCTGTGAAGATGCTTATTACGACTGGATACAGCACTTGTGTGCCAAAAAAATAAATTCCCATACCGAGTGCAGGCACAAGAGCTATTATAACATCCCACATTATCTTTTTGACGGATAAATTAGAATGGATATGCGGGGATGCTGAAAGAGTATACATTAAAATTTTCTCAGTTGCGTTTTTCCATATTTTATATACTGGACTATTGGTATACGTGCAGGACATACATATGTACAAGCCCCACATTCCATACAATCTAATAATCCGTATTCTTTTGCATGTTCAAAACGATCATTTTTTATGGAGTTAGTTATTACATTAGGCAATATTTTCATTGGGCAAACACTACTACAGTTGCCACATCTTATACAACATTTCTCAAGCTCGTCACAAATCTCGTCCTTTGTTTGTACAAGTATTCCAGACGTGCCTTTAATTACCGGGACATCTGCTGTATGCTGGGCGATCCCCATCATTGGACCGCCCATTATTATTTTGCCTATTTCTTCTTTGACTCCTTCGCATGCCTCTATTAAATTTGAAAAAGGAGTTCCTATTCTTACTCTAAGATTTTGTGGATTCCTGATGCCTCCTCCTGTTACAGTTACAATTCGCTCTACCAGAGGTTTCCTTTCCACAACAGATTCATATACTGCAAATGAGGTGCCAACATTACTAACTATTACTCCTACATCCATTGGAAGTCCGCCGCTTGGCACTTCACGTTTCAGGAGAGCTTTTATAAGCTGTTTTTCAGCTCCCTGAGGATATTTTACCTTAAGTGCCATTATGTCAACATCTGTATCTGATTCTTTATTGATTTCGTCAGTAATTTTTTTAAGCGCATCAGGTTTATTTTGTTCAATACCAATTATGCCTTTCTTTACGCCAGTTGCTTTCATTAAGATTTTGAGTCCTATGACAACTTGTTTTGCATATTCCAGCATTAGTCTGTGATCAGCTGTTAGAAATGGTTCACATTCAGCGCCATTTAAAATATATGTATCAATTTTTTTGTTTTTTGGCGGGCTAAGTTTTACATGTAAAGGAAACATAGCCCCGCCAAGGCCAACAACACCTGCTTCCCGCACAATATGTTTTATTTGTTCTGATCCAAGCGTTTTCCAGTCTCTTTTTGTTTCTTCAATAGCCCATGTATCGGCCTCATCAGATTCTATAATAATAGATAGAACTTTAGTCCCTAAAGGATGTGGCATAAGGGAAATATCTACTACTTTACCCGATATTGTGGCATGAACAGGTGCAGATATAAATGCCTGCGCATCACCAATCTTTTGCCCTACTTTAACAATGTCTCCAATATTAACTAATGGCTTACATACTGCGCCTGTATGCTGCTGCAGGGGAATGATTGCTTTTTTAGGAGGGAGAAGATTCAGGATTTTTTTTGTATTTGTGCTATTTTTAAAATCCTCAGGATGAATCCCTCCATGAAAGCTAGAATTTATCATATTATTTATTTATTATAGATTAAATTGACAGTTTATAAGTTACTTGCTAAAATTCTGTGCAATGATATCAACTAATTTTTAGTTTGTCAAAACGCCTAGAGAGTAGGGGGCAGGAATGCGGAAGATGATTATTATTACTGGTGGAGCAGGGTTTATTGGAAGTGCCATTGTATGGAAGTTAAATCAGCAAGGAGAGTTTAATATTCTTGTTGTTGATGAGTTAGGAAAGAGCAGCAAATGGAAGAATCTTCGGACTCTTCGATTTTTAGATTGTATTGATAAGGATGTTTTTCTTGAGAAAGTACTTAAAGGAGATTTTAAGTCAGGTGTTCGTGCATTGATTCATATGGGAGCATGTTCAGATACTACTGAGCAGGATGCAGATTATCTTTTACTGAATAATTATGAGTACACAAAGCATCTTGCTTCTTATGCTGTCAGGTGTAATGTGCGCTTTATCTACGCTTCCAGCGCTGCGACATATGGAGACGGTTCTTACGGATATTCCGATAAAGAAAAAGATTTGTATAAATTTTGTCCTCTAAATATGTATGCCTATTCTAAGCATCTTTTTGATCTCTGGGCAGAAAAAAATGGATTACTGAAAAAAGTTGCAGGACTTAAATTCTTCAATGTTTTTGGGCCGAACGAGTATCATAAAGGAAAAATGAGAAGCATGGTTATTAAGGCCTTTGAACAGATAAAAAAGGAAGGAGAAATTAGGCTCTTTAAGTCGCATAGAACAGAATATGGGCATGGTGAGCAGAAAAGGGATTTTTTATATGTAAAGGATGCTGTAGAAATGACGCTGTTTTTTTTACAGAATCCGGGTGTTAATGGAATATTCAATATTGGTACAGGCAGGGCAGAAACATGGAACAAGCTTACAGAACTGGTTTTTGAGGCATTGAAGCTTAAACCCGACATTAAATATATCTCAATGCCTGAAGAGATAAAGGATTCTTATCAATACTTTACTCAGGCTGACATATCCAAACTTCATCGTGCAGGATACAGAATGCCCACAACATCCCTGAAGAAGGCTGTTTTTGATTATGTTCAGAATTACTTGCAGCAAAAAAAATATTTGACAGGAATATAGTAACTATGCAATAATCTGATAAAATAAATTTGAAAGCGGAGGAGGTGAATAATAAAATGTTGAAATTTCTTAGAAGATCCAAGGGTTTTACGCTTATTGAATTGCTGGTTGTTATAGCAATTATTGCTCTTCTTGCATCCATGCTGCTGCCAGCGCTGGCAAGAGCAAGAGAAATGGCAAGGAGAACAAAGTGCCTGAGCAATCTGAAACAGCTTGGTCTTGGTTTGCATATGTACGCTCAGGACTATGATGAGTATTTTCCAAAAGGGAATACTAGTGAGGTAGGCAAACTGAATTTGGGTAGCACGGACAATGTTACAGTGATGAATTTCTACCCTAATTATATTTCATCTCTATCTGTATTTTTGTGTCCGTCCAGCTCAGATGCTATTGCTAACGAGACTGCAATTGGTACCGCTGTCCCTGCCGGCTCAAGCTATGGATACAACAGTCCTACCGAGGACTGTCTGACAGAGATGGATGATTCGGATACGCCAATGATGTGTGATATATCCACTACTTATCATACAAATCCAACCATCATCAATGTGCTGTATCTTGACGGGCATGTTTCAGCTCTAAAGGACGGAAATCCTGCAAAAATAACTCCGAGCAACGCTGTATGTAACTAGTGCTCCGTAATGCTGTGGAAAAAACATCCCCGATGATCTCGGGGATGTTTTTTTGCTTTAATTCCTGATTATCAGTATAATAAACAACGATATGGAGAAGTACAAATTCGAAGCACGAAGCACGAAATCCGAAACAATATCAAATGACCAAAATACAAATGCTCAAAACAATGTTTTGAATTTTAGAAATTTAAATTTAGAATTTGTTTCGAGTTTCGGATTTAGAGTTTCGGATTTTTTCAACGGAATTTCTATTAAGAATATTCCAACAGGAGAGAAATTTGAGAAGAAAAATACCAGAGATATGTCTGTTAATTATTATCTTCTTTGTTCCAACAGCGGTTTTTAAGGCTGCGCATAATTATGTATTAATAAAGTTTGTCATAGCTCAAGCTATGGTGTTTTGTATCGTTCTATTATGGATATATAAGTTTCTCTCTCATCCAGAAAGCTTTCGGGACAAAATTTTCCCAGAATTCCCCAGATATTATTTGGCCGCTTTCTGTATATGGTGCCTAGCGTCATTCTTTATGGCAAGGAATAAATTTGCTGGCGCCACAGAACTGGTAAACTTATTTACATATGTTCTGCTCTATTTTGTGGTATTAGAAACATGTAAGTCAAGATCTACGTTTTTAAGAATTTGTTTTGTGTGGTTTTTAGCTACATTCATAGCAGAAGCTCCTACAGTGCTTAACCATTTCAGCATTCCTGTAATTCATAACTTGCCGCAATTATTTGGTAATCCTACATTCTTTGCCCCGTATATTGTTTTGTGCATACCTGTAATTCTATCTTTTATTCTATATTTTTTTGTGGAAAATTTAAAATTTAAAATTAAAAATTTAAAATTGCTTTTTCCTTTAGTGCTGTGTTTTATTCTAGTGGTAACCAGCATTATTTCCCTTTACAAATTAGAAGCGAGAGCCGCATGGATCGGATTTTGTGTTTCCATTGTGTTTTTTGCCTGCGCATTTGTCTATTTAAGGTGGGGTCTGGCTAAAAGTTTTTACTTATTTATTGGAGTAATTCTCTTATGCGCTGCTGCATGGCAGGTAAGATCAGAGTCAATAATGCGAGTTATTAATGAGGAACTGCTCACAGGAACTATTGGAATACGGAAGTGGATTTGGCTGGGATCACTGAAGATGTTTCTAGCCATGCCTTTTACAGGTTGGGGAATAGGTAATTTTGCCACGATTTATCCACAATTCAGATTCCCTGATTATTTTTTGAATCCACACGCTGTAAATGCAACACAGCACGTACACTGTGAGGTGCTTGAAATTGGATGCGAACTGGGAGTTGTAGGACTGGTGCTTTTTGTTGGAATTGTAGGTAGTATTCTTTTTCGAGGCATAAATATAGCAAGAAATACTGATGATAAACTCAGAAAGTATTTGCTTATAGGATTTGTATCTGGAGTAGTAGGTATGCTTTTTGAAAATCTGGGAAATGTAGATTTGAGATTTCATTCTTCAGGTATATTTCTGTGGTTTGCTCTGGGATGCGTGTCCGCTCTAAGCGGTAAAAAAAATCAAAAATCAAAAATCAAAATTCAAAATTCAATAAACGAAGACACAGAAAGATTTATTCTCATAGTAAACAGATTGAGAATTCCGGTTATAATTCTGTTTTCAGCTTTATTTTTATTTGTGTTTAATTATTTTTCAGTAAATCCATTGAGAGCGGAGGCATATTTTAGAAAGGGGGTTGAATGTCGCAACAAAGAGGACTGGAATAAAGCTATAAGTATGTATAAGAATACAATCAAGCTCAATAGAGGGCATCTTAAGGCATATTATCGCCTTGCATTTGCATATGCTAAGGTAGGGAAAACAGAAGATGCTTTTAGAGTATATTATCAGCTTGCTGAGCTAGCTCCGGATTATGCTGATATCCACTATAATCTAGCAAAGTTGTATATCAGTATTGAGGATTACAAAAAAGCTGCTAGAGAGCTAGAAATAGCTGTGAGACAGAATCCTTATAGTGATAAGGCGTTAATGGGCTTGGGAAATGCGTATGAAAAGCTGGGAAAGCTTAACGGGGCAGTTCAGCAGTATAAAAAGGCTGTTAAGCTTAATCCTGATTTTGGAGGGGCGCACAATAATCTGGGGAATATTTATATGATGAAAAAAGAGTGGGATGAGGCAGTTGAAGAGTATAAAATTGCCCTAAGGCTTATGCCGAAAGCTCTTGGTGTTGCTCGTAATTTAGGAGTAGCTTATTATAAGAAAGGGGATTACAAAGAATCCAAGAATATATTCAAAAAAATCCTGCATATACAGCCTGATGATAAACAGGCGTGTGATTATCTGGAACAGATAAATAAAGTGATGAGTAAACAGTGATTGGCCTAATTGTTCTTTTCGGATGTTTTTTGCGGTTGTATAAAATCGGTTCCAAAAGCCTCTGGCTTGACGAAGCATATAGTGTGTATATTACAAAGCTATCTCTATTTGAAATGCTTTCACAAATAATAAAAGCAGACATACATCCGCCGTTCTACAATCTGCTTCTGCATTTCTGGGTAACGCTTGGTAGTACAGAATGGTATGTGCGTCTACTATCAGCATTATTCAGCGTAATAATTATCTGGATAGTATATTTAATAGGCAAAAACTTATTTTCTGCAAAAGCGGGAATTATTGCGAGTCTTATAACTTCAATTTCTTCATATCAGATATATTATGCTCAGGAAGCAAGATTATATGCGCTTATTACACTTCTATGCGCACTGTCCCTTCTAGCTTTTATCCGTGCATTAAAAACACATAGCACAAAAACATGGATACTGCTCTGCCTTATAAACATACTTGCGCTCTACACTTACATATACAGTGCCTTTTTTATCATAGGGGAATATGTAATCGCTGTCTGGTTTTCAAAATCTGCTAAAAGCAGTATGAAAATAATTTTATTAACAATATTGGTAACATGTTTGGTCTTTATTCCAGAGATATTAGTATTGTTCAGCAGAAAGGCTGAAATAGTAAATCTCCTAAAGCCATTTGATCTAAGCAGTATTATAGTAATGCTTCCACAATTTATTTTAGGTTATTTTCTCTTACAAAGCGGACTTACTGCTATTATGGTTTTTATTTTATTTGCAATTATTATTGCTGTAGGCGTTTTCTATGACAGATATAATAAAAATATTTATTTACTTATATTATTGATTGTAATTCCTGTAATTATAACGATTTTATCTCCATTCAGAACAACGGATTTTCAATCCAAACATTTGATATTTATATCGCCTGTTATATATCTATTAATTGCTCATAGCGTTACTAAAATCCATAAAAAAAGCGTGTCTGCATTGGTTCTTATTTTTGTAGTGCTGTTAAATCTTGCATCTCTGAGAATTTATTACTCTCGGGATTTTGTAAAAGAAAACTGGAGAGATGTTGCATTATTTGTAAGTAAAAATTCCATGCAGGATGACATCATTTGTTACAACCCATCATATGCAGGATTTGGATTTGATTATTATGACAAAACTAGTTTAAAAAAATATGGTCTTAATAAAGATGATATTCCGCAAACATTATTAAATATAATAAAGTTAAAGAGACGCATATGGCTTATACAGAATTCGAGCCCTGTTGCTACTCCAAATCCAGAAGTTAAAGGAATATTCGAAAAAAATTGCGAAACTAAAATCTCAAAACATTATAATGGTTTTATTGGGAATATAGATTTGATGCTTTATAAGCCACAACAACCTTAGTAGTAATATAACTTACCAATCTGATAACTCTCTAAAAAAAAGTTTAATTTTTCTCTTTTGTGTATTATAATGCAAATTCAAATTTAAACTAGTAATCGTTAACTACTAAAAGGAGAAACAAGATGTCACTCGTACCGATGAGACAGATTCTGGATGAAGCAGAGAAAGGGGATTACGGAGTAGGGGCTTATAACGTCAACAATATGGAGCAGCTACAGGCAATAGTGTGGGCTGCAGACGAGACTAAGTCTCCTGTAATACTTCAGGTTTCAAAGACAGCACTTAAATATACAGATAAGAAGTTATTAGTTGCAATGGTTAATGTTGTAGCAGACACGTATAAGGATATTCCCATTGCTCTGCATCTGGATCACGGATCCAGCCTTGAACTGGTTAAAGAGGTTATAGATTTAGGTTTTACTTCTGTAATGATTGACGGCTCTCTGGAAGAAGATGGGAAAACACCAAGAAGTTTTGAAGGTAATGCTGAAATTACACAAAAAGCAGCTGAATATGCACATCAATTTGGGGTTACAGTAGAAGGCGAGCTGGGGACTCTCGGAGGGATTGAGGATGAAATAGCTGCAAGTAAGATTATTCTAACAGACCCGGATGATGCTATAAAATTTATTCGGCAGACAAAGGTTGACGCTTTAGCTCTTGCTATAGGGACCTCTCACGGAGCTTATAAATTCAAAGCAACACCAGTCTTAGCATTTGATATTGTAGAGAAGACACACAAGAATTGTCCTGATACAACTCTTGTTATGCACGGTTCCTCAAGCGTTCCTCCCGAACTAATAGAAGAAATAAATAAATATGGCGGAAATGTACAGAAAGCAATGGGAGTTCCTGTAAGTATGATTCAGAAGGCTATCAAGCTTGGTGTTAGAAAGATAAACATAGATACAGATGGGCGGCTTGCCTGTACTGGAGCTATAAGAAAATACTTTTCTGAGCATCCGGAAGTATTTGATCAAAGAAAATATCTTGGGGAAGCACGAGAAGCTATTAAAAAATGGGTAAAGAGTAAGATGATTGATTTTGGCTCCTCAGGACATGCTACTGACTATGAGCCCAAGACTTTGGAGGATATGAAAAATCTTTACTAAACTTGCTATTAGTGGCGGTCTTCCGACAAGAACTAGATCTTTTCCCACATGGCCTGTTTTTGGAGAAGAAGAAAAAAAGGCTGTTTGTGATGTTATTGACAGCGGCAAGTGGTGGTATGGAGAAAAAATCGCAGAATTTGAGAAAAAATTTGCTGATCTTCAGGGAGCAAAGCACGCTGTAACGACATGTAACGGGACAATTGGCTTAGAGATTGCGCTCATTGTTTGCGGGATTGGAGCCGGAGATGAGGTTATTGTTCCTGCTTATACATTCATAGCAACAGCAAGTTCTGTTCTCAAAGCAAACGCTGTGCCTGTCTTTGCCGACATCTCTGAACAAACCTTATGTATCAGCCCTGAAAGTATAGAGAAACTAATTACCGAAAAGACAAAAGCTATTATTCCTGTTCATATAGCAGGTCAGCCAGCTGATATGGATAGGATTAAGGAGATTGCAGCTAAGTATGACTTAAAGGTCATAGAAGACGCTGCACAGGCATGGAGCGCCGAGTGGCGCAATAAGGGAGTTGGTGCTATTGGAGATATAGGAGAGTTCAGTTTTCAAGCCAGCAAGAATTTGAATGCCGGGGAAGGAGGGATACTCTTAACAAATAATAGCGAACTTGCAGAAGCAGCCCGCTCATACACAAATTGTGGCAGAGGAAAGGGCAAAGCATGGTATGAACACTATACTCTTGCAGGAAATTACCGTATGACAGAGTTTCAGGCGGCGCTTTTACTTGTTCAGCTTACTAGGTTTGAGGGACTTGAGAACACACGCAGGAAAAACGCTGAGTATCTAAATAAAAAGCTCTCACAAATAGACGGGATACAAACTATACACACAGACACGAGAGTAACAAAAAGGCCTTATCATATTTATATATTCAAGTATCTTGAAAATAAGTTTTGCGGCATTCCAAGAGAGTTCTTCTTAAAGGCTCTTGAAGCAGAAGGGATTCCATGCAGACCCGGTTATCCATTTCCGTTATATGAAAATCCACTGTTTCAGAAAAAAGGGAAAGGACCTGGTTTTTGTCCATTATCCTGTCCATATTATGGAAAGGAAATAGACTTCTCCAATACTTCCTGTCCTGTTACAGAACGAATTTCTAAAAAAGAAGCAGTTTGGCTAAGACAGGAAATGCTTCTGGGAACAAAAGAGGATATGGACGATATTGTAAGAGCAATTAAAAAAATCAAAGAGAACGCTAAAGAGCTAAGAGGAGGATAAATGGCAAGACCTAATTATCAATATGAAAAGCGTATGAAAGATTTAGCAAAAAAGAAAAAGCGGGAAGAAAAAAGACAACGCAAGCTAGATAAAAAAAATTTAAAGTCCAAAGAGAGCCCTGATCAATCTCGCGATGACGAAGAAAAATAATAACACAAAAACTGCTCTGATTATTGGCGGAAGCCGGGGTATAGGACGAGCGATAGCTCTGCGTCTTGCTAGGTCAGGATTTGATATATGGCTGACTTATAAAAGCAACCATACTGCTGCTAAGAGGGTAAAAGAAGAGATAGAGAAAATAGGAAGAGCGTGCGATACTCTCTCTTTTGACGTTTCCAACTATAATGAGACCAAAGCTGCTCTGGAGAAAAGGCTAGACACTCACACTCCCTACATAGTTGTATATAACACAGGCATTACCAGAGACAATCTTTTGGTATGGATGACAAAGGAAGAATGGGATACGGTACTCTCTACAAATCTGGATGGGTTTTATAATGTAATGCACTTTGTTTTATTCCCAATGCTGCGGGAAAAACAGGGGCGCATCGTTGTTGTATCATCAGCTTCTGGACAAGTTGGCCGTGCAGGTCAGGCAAACTATTCTGCTTCAAAAGCAGGATTAATCGGCGCTGCTAAGGCGTTAGCGCTGGAGGTTGGCAAGAAGAATATTCTTGTTAATGTTGTTGCTCCGGGTGTTATTGAGACAGATATGATTGAAAATCTTCCTAAAGATAAGATACTTCCGCTTATTCCATTACAGAGGTTTGGGAATCCGGATGACGTTGCATCAGTAGTGAACTTTTTATGCACGGAAGAGCATATGTATATTCATGGTCAGGTCATTGGTATTAACGGCGGCTTGGCTCTCTAAGGTTATCTCGTATGAAACATACATGCCAACAAGTGGGCACAAAAGAGAATAAAAATCTTTCTGTCATTCCACGACTTGTTCGAGGAATCCAGCATTTTGTTTATTTTTATTGAAGTTTTAAGTATAGTACTTCTAAAGTAACAGCAAACGTTCAGTGGTTGATGTTGGCCAGAAAGGAGAAAACTGATGAAATTGTACCCTTGCACCAAGACGTTCTCTGCAACCATTATGTTATTGTTGCTCTGGGTCGTTGTTGTCTTTGGTGACGAAAGGATTCTGATCGATACGAAAGTAAACGACAAGCCTGTTTGCTTTGTCTTTGATACCGGCACCGAGTATTCAATCTTGTTCCGTGAGGCGGCTCAGCGCCTTGGACTTCGGGTGACTGATCCTCCTGAACACCTAGTCGTAGAGGCTGGCAAGGTAAAGATGGGGTTTTCGGAAGAATGTCGATTATCCCTCCTCGGCAGTACAGCAAATAAAATGAGATTTCGCATTTTCGACCAACCATCATATCTTCCCTTTAAGGTGGACGGATTCATAGCTTGGGCGAATCTGAAGAACAATATTTTTCATATCGATGCGGAGGAGAAGGAACTCACGGTGTTGGATGCTCTTTCAGAAGATATAGGACTGTGGACCAAATGGACTATTCGGCAGGATTCACGTTTGCTGGCGTTCCGATTGTCTGAAGGAGGGACAATCTTTATTGATACCGGTTCGCCCTACGGAGTTCGTCTTAGTCCGAAAAGGTGGATAGACTGGCGCCGCAAACATCCAAAGCAACCATCTACATTGACTGTATATTACGTGCCTGCGGACGGGCTCGTTATACATGAGGAATGTTGGGCTCAAGAACTTAGCGTCGGAGAGTTCTCAATTTGTAATATACCCGTCGCACAGTCTGCGCCATATGAAAGCCTCTTATTCAAAGACTATGAGGCTACGCTTGGCTTATTTGCTCTAACCCGTCTGGATATCATTATTGATGGCAAAAAAGGTAGAATTTACACAAGGCCGAACCCGAAATCGGCATCGCAATACCAATACAATAGATTCGGTGCTGTCTTCGTGCCGAAGGATATGAAGAGCAATGACTTGATTGCGCACGTCATAGATGGTAGTCCTGCACACGATGCAGGTATTCGGAATGATGACATTTTACTGAGCATAGACGACTTGGATGCTACGAAGTGGCGCACAGACCCAAGCGTATTACCGCTATCCCGTTTTTGGGGACGACCGGCAGGAACTAAACTGAAATTGATACTCAAACGAGACAAGAGAGCTTTTACGAGGGTTGTTCAACTCAAAGAGATTTTTGGCGAACAATCGTCAATTCTTCGTGCCCCATGAGAATTCGACTGGCCAACAAGACACTGGATCGGACGCGTAAACGCGCCGCTCATTTCGGACGTTATAAAAAAACAATTAAAATTTATGAATAGATTTTGTTGCAATTGCTTATATCATAGAGACAAAGAGCCATATAAAAATAAATATTGAAATATGTATGGTAGTATGGTATGGATAGAGTACATTTTGAATGGAATTCTGATAAAGATAAAATAAATCAGAAGAAACACGATGTTTCATTTGCAATAGCTCAATATGCGTTTTTAGATCCGAAACGTATAATTGCAAAAGATTTAAAACATAGCGGTAGCGAAGAGCGTTATTTTTGTATCGGTAAGGTGGATGATGAGATTATAACTGTTCGCTTTACTTATAGAGGTAATATTATAAGAATAATAGGTGCAGGATATTGGAGAAAGGGTAAGGTGGTATATGAAAAAAAGAATAAAATACACTAATGAACCAATAAGTCTTAAGGCTGTTGACGATTTTCTTCCTTCCCCTGAAGAACTTGTTTTAAGGGAAGAAAATGTCAAAATAACTATTGCTTTAAGCAAGGCGAGCGTAGAATTCTTCAAGAAACATGCGAAAAAAACTCATAATCATTATCAAACAATGATCAAAAGAATTCTTGATTATTATGTTGCGCATTATCAATAAAACCCACGGGTCAGGCATGCCTGACCCCTACAGCAATGACAAGAGAGTATTTAGATGAAAAAATATGACGACATAATTGTGGGAAGCGGTGTCAGCGGTCTAACACTTGCGCTTTTACTTGGCATGAATGGGCATAAAGTGCTGCTTGTTGAAAAAAACGCGCATATCGGAGGATCATTGAGGCGGTTTTATTCTCAAGGCATTCCTTTTGATACAGGATTTCACTTTACAGGCGGATTCTATAAAAATGGGATTCTTCAGGATATGCTGATGGTTCTCGGTATTAGGGATCATATTCAGCCCATTTATCTGTCAGAGGATAAAAACAACCAGTTTATAATTGGTCCGGAACAGACAACATATAATCTGCCAACTGGTTATCAGCGAATAATAGAAAAGATAAAGGAATACTTTCCTTGCGAAGAACATGCCATAGACAAATATTTTGCTATGATCAAGAATGTTTGTACTCATACTGCTGCCATGGATTTGCGTAAAATTTCTATGCCAACGACTTTTTTGGATGAGGATCTTTTAAGTCTTGAGGATGCTTTGAGACAATTAACTAATAATCACAAGTTGAAAGCGCTGCTGGCCGGATACAGCATGTGTTACGGGGTTAAACCTCAAGAGATTTCATTTGCCAATCACAGCAGAATTTGTTACAGCCTGTATGAATCCGTTGCCAGAGTAAAGGACGGTGGTGATGCATTTATCAGAGCATTTCAGAAACGTTTTGGAGAATTCGATATTGAAATTATGCTCGATAAGCATATTACAGAATGTGTCGATATCCAGAATAATTATGTAGGACGTTTTGTTCTGAATACAGGAGAAGAAATATCCTGTGACCAGTGTATCTTTACAATACATCCCAAGGAAGTATTAAAGACCTTGCCTAAGAACCATTTGAGCAAGGCTTTTGTTGATAGGGTCTCAGCATTTGAATCGTCAGCAGGGTTCTTTTCAGTGTATGGCGTTGTGGAATCTCCTAACTTAGCAGATGATTTTACCCCAACAATCACCTCTCTATTTCCAACAGCGGATATAAATCAGTTGCTCGATCCGGGAAATAGCGAGATGCCGGCTATGGTAATTATGCAGAATGCAGAAGAAGTAAATGGGAAATCCTATCATGTATTGAGCGCGCTTGAAGTATCTTTCCCTGAGCATGTAGAAGCATGGAAGCTTTCAAAGCATGGGAATCGCCCTTCTGACTACCTGAAATATAAACAACAACATGTTAGCAGTATCAAAGATCGTATTATCGAAAAATTCCCAGAGTATAAGGATTCTTTTAAAGTAATAGATTCTGCATCTATCCTAACATTCAGAGATTATTTAAATTCTCCCGATGGATCAGCGTATGGTGTGAAACAGAAGATCAGACAGTTTAATCTTTTTGGAAAACTTCCTCTTCGCAATATATATGCTGCCGGCCAGAGCTCTATGCTGCCGGGAGTGGTAGGGGCAATGATGTCTTCATTTATTGTTGGAAGAACTATTGTTGGAAAAGAAAAATATAATCATTTTATTGAGCAGAGATTATGCAATTAAAACGGGTAGTAATAACTGGTGTTGGAGCTATTTCTCCTTTAGGCAATGACGTTCCCGCTCTTACTGCGGGAATTGAACAAAGGAAAAGCGCTGTTCGTTATATGGAGGATTGGAACCAGTACATCGGCCTGCGCAGTTTAGTTGCAGCGCCTGCAGAAGTTAAAAATGAAAAATTAATACCGAGGCAGAACAGACGATCAATGGGAAGAATGAGTATTTTTGCAGTTCAGGCAGCGCAACAAGCTCTATCGGACGCTGATATAGACCGTGAAGCATTATCTACAGGAAGGATTGGATGTATTATTGGGTCAACTACAGGAAGCGCTCAAAGCCTCACCGAGACCTTTGAAATTATGATTCCAGCAAAGGATCTAACTCAGCTCAATTCAACAAAATTCTTTCAGTGCATTTCCCATACAGCAGCTATGAATGTATCTCAGTATCTGGGAATAACAGGCTGCGTTATGGCAACCTCTGCTGCGTGCGCGTCTGCATTACAAGCTATTGGAGCAGGCTGCGATCTGATCAGGTTAGGCAAACAAGATGCGCTATTATGCGGCGGTGCAGAAGAACTTCATCCAACTGTTACTGGATCTTTTGATATTCTCTTTGCAACATCAACAAATTATAATCAATCTCCTCATAAGACCCCGCGGCCTTTTGACATGAAACGGGACGGTTTGGTATGTGGAGAAGGAAGCGGGATACTTGTTCTGGAGGAGTATGAAAGGGCTGTAGCAAGAAAGGCGAAAATATACGCTGAAGTTATAGGATATCATACATGCGGAAATGGAGCTCATATCAGTCAGTCCAGCAAAGCTGGTATGGTTTCATGCATCAGTAATGCCTTAAGCAATGCGCATGTTGAACCAAAAGATGTTGATTACATCAATGCTCATGCAACAGCAACGGTCCAGGGCGACAAGGAAGAAGCTCAGGCAATAAGAGAGATATTCGGCGATCGTGTTCCAGTAAGCAGTTTAAAGGGATATATCGGACATACACTCGGCGCATCAGGAGCATTGGAACTAATTGCTTCTTTGGTAATGATGAAAAAAGGGTGCATATATCCCACTCTAAACCTTGAAAAAGTAGATCCGGATTGTGAAGGCATTTGTCATGTAATGAAACCATTAAGCAGAGAAATTAAAATTATGGTAAAAAATTGCTTTGCATTTGGCGGGATTAACGCAGCGCTGGTGTGCAAAAGAATGACTAATTCTAATGGATAAAAGATAGATAAGATGAGCGTTAGGGATTTGTCTAAAGGACAGGTTATAGTATATGAGAATAAGGTTGAAGTCAGGCTGGAAAAAGAAACTGTCTGGCTTGCACAAAAGCAGATGGCTATCCTTTTTGAAAAAGGAATTCCAACGATAAACGAACATATTAAAAATATTTACAAAGAGAAAGAACTGGATAAAAATTCAACTATTCGGAAATTCCGAATAGTTCAAACCGAAGGTGGAAGACAAGTAGAAAGGGATATAGAGTTTTATAATTTAGATGTTATTATCTCTATTGGTTATCGTGTAAAATCCCATTGCGGCACCCAATTTCGTATCTGGGCAACAAATGTGCTTAAGCAGCATTTGGTTAACGGATATACGATCAATGAGAAACGGTTAAAGTCTGCCCGGCATAAGTATCAGGAATTACAGAAATCATTAAAACTTTTAGGCAACGTTATTCAGATTGAAGCAGTTTCCGGTGAGACAAAAGGACTTATTCAGGTGATAACCGAATACTCACATGCGCTTGATATTCTGGATGATTTTGATCACGAGCGGCTTTCTGTGCCAAAAGGAACAAAACAGTCAAAATTTAAGCTTACCTATGAAGAAGCTAGAAAAATAATTGAGGCTATGAAGCGAAAATTTAAGCATTCAGCATTTGTTGGACAGGAAAAAGACGAAAGTTTCAAAAGTTCAATAGGGACGATTTACCAAACATTTGGCGGCGTAGACCTTTATCCAACCGTTGAGGATAAAGCAGCTCATTTATTATATTTTGTTACTAAGAACCACAGTTTTGTGGACGGAAATAAACGCATTGCAGCAGCGCTTTTTATTTGCTTCTTGCAAGGCAATGGGCTTTTAGTCCGTAAAGATGGAGATAAACGGATTGATGATAATACACTTGTAGCCTTAACACTTATGATTGCAGCCAGTAAAGCATCTGAAAAGGAGACAATGATTAAGGTAATATTAAATCTATTAATATAGGGGGAATTTGGAATGGATAAGCAGGAAATTATAGATAAAATAAATCGGGTATTTGAGGAATCCTTTGAGATTAAAAAAGAAAAACTCTTACCGCAAGCGAATATTTTTGAAGATCTTGGCTTGGACAGTTTAGATGTTGTGGACCTGGTTGTTGCCTTACAGCAGAAGTTTGGCATTAAAATACGCGATGACCAACGCCTCAGAAACATCCGGACACTTGAGGATATCTACAAATTTGTTCTTACTTTAAAAGATGAAGAAAACGCAGTTAATTAATTGGAATGAAGACCTTAGAGCTGATATATTTTAACATAGTGTTTTATACACTGTTCTTATCGTTCTCTGTGTTTAGTATTCCTATTTTAAGTTTATCTGTTATTTTTCTTGGTTTGTTTTCATCTCGCCGCAAGACTATGAAGCGATTTCGCAGAGCAATCAATTGGTACGGCAATGTAATTATCAGAGTTCTTCCGTTTCCTTTTGTGCGTTTCAGGTATAAAGATTATGCAAAGAATAAAGGCAGAGGTCCGTATATTTTTGTTTGTAATCACCGCTCCAGCTCAGATCCATTTTTAATTGGATGCCTTCCCTATGAACTTATTCAGATTGTAAATACATGGCCATTTCGTCTTCCGGTGCTGGGGATATTTGCAAGATGGGCGGGTTATTTGAATGTCAAGAGAATGCAGTTTAAGAAATTTTCCTATAAAACAATCGAGTTACTCGGACAGGGAGTTTCCATTGTTGCATTTCCTGAAGGAACACGTTCCAGAAATAAAAAAATCGGACAGTTTCACAGCTCAATCTTTCGCGTTGCCTTGCAAGCGCAATGTCCGATTGTACCTATATGTATTTCCGGGAATGAGAATATCCCTCCACGCGGATCACTTCTCTTGCATCAGGGAATAATCAGACTGCACAAATTGCCAGGTCTCGAATGGGAACAGTACAAGGATTTAGGACCGTTTAAGCTTAAAAACAAAGTGCGTGATATAATAGCTTCGGAGCTTGCTGTTATGGAGGATGGGGCATGAGAGATTTATATCGTTATCGTGATATAGCGTTTAGTTCGCCGAAAGAAATCCGAGAGATTCAGGAAAGGCAATTACAGGAACACATTGCATACTGTATCAAACATTCTCCTTTTTACAGCAAGGCGCTGAAGAATATCAAAGCTGAATGCAGTAATATAACGATTAATCAGCTATCAAAACTTCCCTTTACTGAGAAGTCTGATATTGAGCAAAATAATGACGATTTTTGCGCAGTTACTTCTGATAAGATTGTTGATGTTGTTTTATCTTCAGGAACAACGGGCAAACCGATCAGGATGATGTATACTGATTATGACTTAAAGCGGCTTGCCTATAATGAGGAAAGATCGTTTACGGGATGCGGACTGACTTCCAATGATACGGTGTTATTAACCTGCACAATGGATCGCTGTTTCGTTGCAGGTCTGGCGTATTTTCTTGGGATACGCAGTGTTGGCGCAGCAGCTATTAGAAACGGGCATAACAGTCTTGAGAGTCATCTGCAGATTATAAAACAAATGGAGCCAACAGCTCTTATCGGAGTTCCGAGTTTTCTGAGGAAACTGGGTTTGTACTTAAAGGAAAGCGGAATAGATCCTGATAAAACTGCTGTGTCCAAACTAATTTGTATTGGTGAACCGTTACGCGGAAAAAATCTTGAATTGTTAAAAGTAGGGGATGATTTGCAGAGCATATGGCAGGCACATGCTTTTTCCACATACGCTTCTTCTGAGATTGTAACTACATTCTGTGAATGTACTGCTCAGCAAGGAGGCCATTCCCTTCCTGATCTGGCAGTTGTAGAAATCATTGATAAAAACGGCACCGTTCTTCCTCCTGGTAATACAGGCGAAATCGTTATAACGCCAATGGCAGTAGAAGGAATGCCTCTGATACGGTTTAAGACAGGTGATGTAAGTTTTCTGATTGATGAGCAATGTTCTTGCGGACGATTCTCTTCCAGGCTGGGGCCGATTATGGGAAGGAAAAAACAAATGATGAAGATTAAAGGAACTACTCTCTATCCGCAGGCAATATATTCTGTCTTAGAAGAGATTGAGGCAATAAATGACTATTATGTAACAGTATCCGGAGAAAGCGAACTTTCAGATATCATAGAAATCAATGTATCAATTAATGATTCGTCATGCACCGCAGATATGATACAGGATAAACTTCAGGCGCGTCTGAGAGTAAAACCTGAGATAATAATCGTCGATTCAGAAGCCATTAAACAGAAGGTCTATGATCCAAAGTCGCGAAAGCCAATTCGCTTTATAGATAGGAGATAAATAAAACAGTGAGTTGTCACACCCCAATACCAAATTTCGAATTTGCACGAGAGGAAATAGAAGATGCAGTACGCAATGGCAGGCTTCTATCTATGGAAATTGAACCCAGTCTGCGTTGTAATTTCCACTGTCCATATTGTTATATACCTGAGAATTCTTCTCTTGAAAACGAGTTGACCGTAGAGGAAATCTGCGATGTTATTTTACAAGCGCAGGATCTTGGAGCAAAAAAAATTATTATTCTCGGCGGAGAGCCGATGATATATCCGCATATTATGGAAATAATTAAGTTTATCAGAACGCATCATCTTAATGTGGAGGTATTTACCAATGGTTCTAATATTACTGCTGATATAGCAAAACAGCTTTTTGACTATGGAGTAAATGTAGTTCTAAAAATGAACACGTTTAATGAGCATACTCAGGATATGCTTGCCGGGAAAAAGGGAGCGTTCAAGACCATTCAGGAAGCATTCCACAATCTAAAGCAAGCAAGACGGCCTTCCGGAGAAACATTTCTGGCAGTCAGTACCGTTATATGCTCTCAGAATATTGATGAGTTGGTGGACATGTGGCAAAGACTGCGGGATCAGAATATTATCCCGTATTTTGAGATGATTACTCCGCAGGGAAATATTAGACAAAACGGATGGTTAAATATTGAATCTCAAAAGATACATGATATTTTTTGTAAAATTGCCGAAATTGACCGTACCCACTATGGATACTTCTGGGAGCCTCAGCCTCCTCTGATAGGGAATAGATGCCTGCGGCACCAGTTTTCATGTCTTGTTACTTCTCAAGGATATGTTACGCCGTGTGTTGGGGTAACTATACCGGTTGGAAGCATACGAGAGCAAAAGCTTCGAGATATTATAAAAGACAGTGAGGTCATTCAGGATCTTAGAAACTACCATGATACAATGAAGGCTCCTTGCCGTGAATGCGAAAAATCAAATGAATGTTACGGATGCCGCGGAGCAGCATACCAGCTGACAGGCGATTATCTGGCTTCTGACCCTATGTGCTGGAAGAATGTTGATAAACAGGGTAAAATTGCCAGTTTACCAATTGCAGTTGAAGAACTAATTCCGCAGAAATCGCCAATGAGAGTCATTGATACACTTGTGAAAGTTGGTGAGCGTTCAGCAGATGTAACTGTGACATTGTCGAAAGATATGCTATTTATTGATGAAGACGGTCTACTTGACGAGGTTGCGTATCTTGAAATGATCGCGCAGGCAATAGCAGCGCTAAGCGGATTTAAACATATGGGTGCATCCAAACCGGCGCCGGGAGGATTCCTGCTTGGAGCGAAAAAGCTTGAGATATTAGGAAAAGCGCATGTTGGAGATACATTAAATATATCATTCTATAAATATGCAAGGTATGGCGGTTTTGGCATTGTTAAAGGAACCGTATCGCGGGGCAACCACGTGCTTGCCAGAGGAGAGGTAAAGATCTGGCATGAGATATGAATAAAATGATTTTTCTTTACATTTCCAATGAATCAGCCAAAGAGGCAAAAAAAATTGCCAGGCACTTGCTTGAAAAACGTATGATTGGCTGTGCGAATATTTTCCCAGTCAATGCTATGTATTGGTGGAAAGGCAAAATTGCCGATGAAACGGAGGTTGTGCTTATTGCTAAAACAACGAAGGAGAATTATCAAAAAGTTCGGGATGAAATTGCCAGAATCCATCCTTTTGACACTCCTTGCATAATCAAGCTGGACGCTGATCCCAATGAAAAGTATTTACAATGGATCAAAAGTGAACTCAAATAGGCAGTGAGCCGGAATGGAATCCGCTTTTACTGGTATTATTTTGCTAAATCAGTAAAGGTTTGCTATATTTTAGATAGTTTTATAATGAGGAATCGAGAAAATATGGATTCCATATATTAATTGTTAGGAGAAAATAAAATATGTCAATAGACCCGAAAGTATTGTTTCCAATATTAGAAAATACTGGTGAATCACAAGTAAGAATAAAACTTGCACAAGGAGTATACGGAGAAGAGAAAATTCCTATTGTTTATGAATGGCTCCGCATAAAAGATGAAGAACGAATTAATCTTTCTTCTTCTCGCAATAAAGCAGCAGCTTTAGAACAACTCCGTATAGCAAGTAGTGCAAAAAATGCAGCATGGATTGCTGCTATCGCTGCAATTATTGCTGCGGCAACTACTATATTTGTTGTTGTGAAATAATACAAAATAAGACTCCTAACAACGCGCTGCACTTGACCCGCAATAGCGGGCAAGTGAGCTTTAACGTTCAGCCAAATATGATCAACAAAAACATCCCGTGTAAAATATACAAAATCCTAGTATAATTACAAATCAGGTTTTGAAATTATGTTTGGAGCAACTATGAATAAAATCACAATAATACTAATCGCATTATGTATGTCTCTAGTCTCGCTTAATGCTTACACTGAGCAGAGTGTAGAGGATGTGCTCAGTAGACTTGAGGTGAAGATGTCGGAGATAAAAACTTTGCAAACTGATTTTGTTCAGGAGAAAAAGCTGGCGATCTTTGATAGAGAGATTATTTTGAAGGGCAAAATATTTCTTAAAAAGCCGGATCTTTTTGCATGGCATACTGAAGAGCCAACTCGGTATTCCATGGTTATAAGGGATGATATTATTTCCCAGTGGGATGAAGATATAGACCAGGTTCAGAAGGTAAGTATGAAGGATAATCCTGCGTTTCAAACCGTTGTCGGGCAAATGAGAAAGTGGCTTTCAGGCATATATATGCCATTACTGGAAGAATACAATATAACAGTACTCGGGCAAAACCCGGTTTCTCTTAAATTCACGCCGCGCGAAAATACAATGGCTTATAATATTATCAACTATGTAAGGATTGTATTCAGAGAGGATGAACGCTATATCCACGAGATATACATAAATGAGAAAACAGGCGATTCTACGCTTCTCAGGTTTAATGACACCATGCTGAATACTCCGATCGATGATGCAGCATGGGAGGTCAAACCGCGTGGCTGATAAACGGAAACGTCTTATATCCGTGCTTGCAGCAGGCATAATCATTTTTGCAGCGATTGGTCTCAGGTTTATTTCTTTTGATAATAACATTGAACTAATGCTTCCTGCGAATCCTGAGATTCTTCGCAGTATGCGTTTTCTCAGAGACTCAAATCTTTCGGATAAGGTTATTCTTTCTCTAAAACTGAAATCTTCAAAATATACAACTCAAGACCTTATTCAGGCTGTTGACCAATTAGAAAAGGCTTTAAAGCCGCCTCTGATAACAGATGTAATAAGCGGCATTTCCAAAGCAGATCTAGTGCAGGAGATGCATTTATTTATGAGGTATGTTCCGCAGCTGCTCAACGAACAGGCTCTCTCCAAAATTGATAGACAGATAACCCCTGAAGGAGTAAAAACGAGCTTAAGCAGAAACTATCAGCAATTACTGACTCCTGGCAGTGGATTTGTAATGCCGTTCATTCGCTCTGACCCGCTTGGGATAAAATCCGGATTTCTTGCTAATATAGGAAAGCTTTCCAGTTCATTAGGATATAAGGTTAAGATTAGGGATGGACATTTTATCAGTCAGAACGGCAGAAATGCTATGCTTATTCTTAAAACTCCTGTACGTCTTACTGATGGATTCGGCTCCAAAAAGCTGGTGGCGTATCTGCATAAACAGTTAGAGTCTCTACCTGAATTTGTTTCAGCTGATATCATAGCTGGTCACATTCATACAATCAGCAATGAAGATGTAATAAAAAGGGATATTCTCCTGACATTGACTATTGCCTCAGTTGCCTTTCTCTTATTATTCCTGTTCATATTCAGGGATATAAGGGCAATTCTTATCTTTCTTATACCTCTGATATCAGTTCTTGTTTCCATAAATCTCTCAGCTATTGTTCTTGGAAAGTTGTCATATTTTATTATTGGTATGGGAGCTGTTATTGCCGGCATTGCTGTAGATTATGGGATTCACGTTTATCTGGCCGTACGCACAGGAGCTGGCCGGCCTGATGCAGTTAAGAAAATAATAAAACCGGTAATAATTGCTGCATTAACTACAATAGGTGTTTTTGCTGCATTCTTCTTTTCCAGTGTTCAGGGGTATCATCAGCTCGCCCTTTTCTCAATCATCAGTATTATTCTCTGTCTTATCTGTGCCTTGTTTGTCTTACCCTATCTTTTAACCGGGAAGCATTACATGGAGCTTCCTGCTATACTCAAACAAAGAAGTTCTATGCACTCGCAGGTTTTCGATCGGATATGTGTTGCCTGCTGGGGAGTGATTATAATTGCTGCAATAGCTCTATCGTGGCAGGTAGAATTTAATAGCGATATTAGTCAATTGGATGGGAGTAAACAAGAGATTATACAGACTGAACAGGAATTCCATAATGTGTGGGGAGGCGCGGATAAACCAGCAATCTTAGTGATATCGGGGGAAAATTTGGAAGAAGCGCTTCAGTGTAATGAGCGCATTTACACCGAAGCAGTAAATGAAATAGGAGAAAAAATTTTTTCAAGTTTTGCAGAATTGTGGCTGTCAAATCAAGCACGAATAGCAAACTCTGCGCGCTGGAACAAGTTCTGGAGAGAAGGAAGAGAAACAAAATTGAAAGAGCTTCTCCAAGAGCATGGTCAGGCATATCATTTTTCCGATGATGCATTTTCCCCGTTTTTTAAAAATCTCTATACTGAAAAGGTTATTAAAAATACACCTGAGGGGCTTACTTTCTTTGACCAGTTAAAAGAACGATTTGTACTGAAGAAAGCAGATGAATATCAGGTGTTATCATTTTTTCCGGATAAGGATAAATGTGTTAAGACGCTGAACGCAATAATCAGCCGTTATCCGAGGACATTCTTAGTATCCAGAAATGCTTTTTCCAGCATACTTTCTCAGGCAGTTTCTTCAGAAGTTATTTTTTTATCGGTAATTGCTGGGCTGTTAATTCTGATATTAACCTGTTTATTGCTAAGAAACATACGGCTAACTGTGCTTGCCCTGATTCCGGTTATCACAGGCATTCTATTGATATTAGGGATCATTCCTGTACTGGGGTTATCTCTAAATGCTCCTTGTGTTATTGCCGGGATAATTGTTATTGGTCTCTGCATTGACTATGGGATATTCATGGTTTATACTTGTGAATATAATTTAAAAACAGGAACGCGCATGGCAGTTTCATTGTCAGCTCTCACAACAGTTATTGGGGCAGGTGCGCTTTTGTTTGCTCTGCATCCGGTATTGTTTTCTATTGGGATAACACTTGTAATAGGAGTATCAGGAGGGTATATTTCAGCGCTATTGGTTATTCCCTCAATGTATAGATTATGGCAAAAACCAAAAAAAGCATAGCGTTATATTTGCTGTTTGCAGGATTAGTTGGATTGTGCAGTACAGGGTGCAGCAGTGTTCCGTTTAAAAAGGTTCAATATGTTTCGGTCAGCAAAGTGCAGCCTGCAGCAATTCGGGAACAATTTGCCAGTACACTTCCTCGAAAATTTAAGATAGTTAGCACAATTGTTTTTCAGTATAGGCGGCATAAGTTCTCTGCTATTGGCTACACTGATATTGATTCTCTTCAAAAGCTTTTCAAAATTGTCTGTCTTAATCATGCAGGTATTAAGTTATTTGAGTTAGCCGGAAATGATAATAGCGTTGAATGCAAGTTCGCTTTTGAAGGAGCTTCTTTCCCCGGCAATTTTGCCCAAGCAGTGGCAGATGATATCAGAAGAATTTATTTTGACTCTATTCCTGATCCTGAAGCTAAAATATATAAAAAGAAAAAGAAGATTGTTTTCAGGCAGCCTTCAGAAACAGGTGTAATGGAATACATATTTGCCGGCGCTGACAATCTCTTAGTTGAAAAACGGTATTATAAAGGGTGGCGAAGAATCTGGAGTGTTTTTTATTATGAGTATCGCAGAAAGAACGGAAAACTATATCCATCAGGCATTATGCTCAGACATCATAAATACAACTATCAGCTAACTGTGCGATTGAAGGAGATTCAAACATGAATAAACTTATGCAGGAGATAAAACAATGCATGTTTGATTTAGCTGAAACTAAGAAAGGGGAAGTAACTGCGCGCTTTCTTTTTCCCGCAGAGTTCATTGGGTTTCAGGGGCATTTTCCAGACAAACCTGTTCTACCGGGTGTTTGTAAAATACAGGCGGTTATAGTAATGCTTCAGGCATGGGAAAAGGGGAATGTCAGACTGAAGGAAATTGTTCTGGCAAAATTCCTTTCACCAGTTTCCCCCGAAGAAGAAATTGTTTTTAATTACAGTAAGCAAACAGAAAGCAACGGCGAAGCACTCATAAAAGCATCAGTAACCAGTCAGGATAAAAAAGTTGCTGAACTGCAACTGAAGGTAAGTTTTAAAAATGAAACACAGTAGAACTAATATGCATGCGCCAGAGGCAGTTGTTGTTGCCTGTGACCTCATAACTCCTTACGGCTTGGGCATTGATGCGTGCTGGAATGGGCTTTTATCCGGGAAGACCGCAATAAATCCATTAGACCGTTTTGATACAGATGTATTTCAAACAAAAAAAGCGGCTACAATCGCTGAACTCAAGACTGGTCAAAGTGATTCTCTGGTAATGCAGATGCTGAAGCCGTTGCTAGAGAAAGCGTCTGCTATTATTCCAAAAGACGCTCTTTTAATTTTAGCAACCACAACAGGCGAAATAGATATTCTGGAGAAACAGGTTCTTAATGCCAAAGATAATGCGGACGAAAGCGCACCAGGATATTTGTTGGAGAAGGTACAATGTTTGAGCGGAATAAAAGCGCCCGGGATTATTGTATCTGCAGCATGTACTTCTTCAAGCAGCGCAATTGCGCAGGCAGGAGCAATGATCCGTAGTAAAGAGCATGACTGTGTGCTGATAGTTGCCTGTGATATTGTAAGTGAATTTGTTTTTGCCGGGTTTTCTTCTTTGATGGCATTAGATAAAGATACAGCGCGGCCTTTTGATAAAAACAGAAGCGGTCTAAGTCTTGGCGAAGCAGCAGGATTTGTTCTGGTTATGAGTAAAGAAAGAGCTATTCAAGAAGAAAGGTCTATTATTGGAGAAATAGCCGGTTGGGGACTGACAAATGATGCTAATCATATGACCGGTCCGTCCAGAGATGGAAGCGGACTGGCGCTGGCTATGCGTAAAGCCATGCGATCAGCAGATATTTCTGAGGATGCTGTAGGATGCATAGCTGCGCATGGCACTGGAACTATGTATAATGACGCTATGGAAATGAAGGCGTTTAAATCTGTTTTTGCCTCCGGAGCTCTTCCAACATATTCCATTAAGGGAGGAATAGGCCATACAATGGGAGCGGCAGGTCTGGTGGAAACAATTGTGGCATTGCGCTCGTTAAGAGAAAAACTTGTTCCTCCTACAGTTAATCTGCTCGTTGCTGATGATGAAGCTGAGGGCTGGGTCTCCACTGAGCCGGACTCATTTGACAACCCTGTAACTATTTCTATTAATGCTGGTTTTGGCGGAGTGAATTCCGCATTGGTATTGAAAAAAGGGAATAGGCAGTAGTTATGATAGTTATTTCAGGTATTGGCTGGATTAGTAAAAAAAAATATGGCTGTGTGAAAAAGGCAGTATGCAGAGGTTATACTGATATAAAGTCCCTGCATTCAAAGCTGCAGAATGAATCGATATTTTTGTATCCTGTGAAGAATTTCGGAAGATTTGACATGACTTCAAAAATGGCTTGCTGTGCAGGCGCTCTGGCACTGCATGATGCAGGAGTAAAGTATTCCGAAAAACGCAAACAGGATATTGGAATTATCGGCACAAATACTGATGGATGTCTAAGATCCAATCTTAATTATTTCAAAGATTATGTGCAGACAGGCAGAAAACTTGCGCGTGGTAATCTTTTTATCTATACACTTCCATCAAGCTCTCTGGCAGAAGCAGCAATTCACTTTGGATTTCAGTGTCCATTGCTGTATATCATGTTTCCACAAAAACAGGTTTCTTCCTTACTGCAATATGTAGAAGGCATAATATCCCGCAAAGAGGCATCAACAGTGCTGGCTATGAAAGTAGATGAAAAGAAGGCTGTATGTTTTGTTCTGAGCGGGGAAGATGACTCTTCTTCCAAATAAATACGCAGTTCATCCTTTCCCCTTTATGGTTTGAGAATGGTGGAGTATAATACTTTTGCCTATTTTATTGAGATTTTAAGCAATTTGAGCTATGGTAATATTAAAGGAGAATGACTGGGAGAAGATTTTAAAGCAAGGACAAATAAATAGGTCAAAAATAGAATTGAGATGATAGAGAAAATAATCAGTTTTTTCCTGAAACGACATTTACTTGCAAATTTAATATTTATTACTATTTTTCTGGGTGGGATTATTGCCTGGAACAATACCGGGAAAGAGGAGATGCCTGATATTGAATTTGATCACGCCAACGTAGTAGCGCGCTATCCTGGCGCAACTGCCGAGGAAATCGAGCATTTTCTTACCAAGCCGCTGGAAGAGCAGGTAAAAGGGCTTGATGGTGTTTATCGGGTTACCAGTACTATCAGTGATGGGAGCACTAACATAAGTATTGATTTTGAGAAGGGTTATCCTAATCTTGATGAAGCCCTGATGGAAGTAAAAAACGCGGTGCTCGAGGTGAATCTGCCTGATGATGTGGTTGATGAGCCGGAGGTGCATGTCTGGAAGACCTCCAAAATGGCGATCATTGATATAGTATTAATTGATACCCAGCAACACCTTCTTGATAATGGCTCACGCAAACGTCTGCAGCAATATGTGTATACCCTTGAGCAGCAGCTTTTGAACTTGCCTGAAGTCAACAGTATAGAAAAATCCGGCTATCTTCAGGAAGAGATCCAGATAATGATTAAACCGGAAAAATTAAAGGAATTTGATATTCCTTTTAATACTGTGATGCAGGAAGTCAAGAACAGTCATATCCGTCAGCCTGCCGGGAGCATAGAAGCAAAGGATGAGCCGAAAGTAACATTGCTCTCTGAGCTTGATACAGTCGAAAAATTAGAAAATTTTGTAATACAAGGCGGTTTTGATGGTCAATTTGTCAGGCTCAAAGATGTAGCCGATATTAATCATAGCTTTAAAAAGAATGATTCAATACTTAAAGTTAATGGCCATGAAGGCGTAGTCATCAGAGTGGTTAAAAACAGTTCTTACGGTATACTTGAGGCGCTTGAGGCGGTAAAAAAACAAATTAAGACTTTTCACGATAATAACCTCAAGGACACGAAAATTGAGCTTATTGCGCTGGATGATGCATCTGTGGATTTGAAAAACAGATTATCTATTGTTATGACAAATGGTTTATTAGGATTTATATTGATACTGATTGCACTTTTCATCTTTTTGAATTTCAGAGCAGCCATCTGGGTAGCGATGGGTATTCCCTTTACGTTTTGTTTCGCGATGATTTGTTTGTTTATGTACGGTTACACGATTAACAATATAACTCTTGCCGCAGTGATCATAGTTTTAGGTATGATCGTCGATGACGCTATTGTGGTTTCTGAGAATATTACTCGTCTGCGCCTGGAAGGGGTGCCGTCTGAGCAAGCCGCAATCAAGGGGACCGCGTTTGTTTTTATTCCGGTGGTGGCGAGTATTTTAACTACTTGTGTCGCTTTTGTTCCTCTTTTTTTCTTTCAGGGCCGCTTTGGTAAGATGCTTGTCTTTATCCCGCCGGTCATATTTTTTATGCTTGGAGCGAGCCTTTTTGAATCATTATTTATCCTTCCCGGGCATATGCACCTAAATCTTTCGGTATTCAAGAAAAAAACATTTCGCCAGACCGAAGAGCACTGGTTTAATAGAATAGAAGATAAATATGCTAAACTCTTAAATAAGCTTCTTTCTTTTAAATGGCGTATATTTTTAGTTTTTGTCTTGCTGCTTATTTTCTCAGGGTATATCGTTAAGACAAAGATGAAGTATGTTATGTTTCCGCGTGAGGAGACCAGGGAGATTTCTTTAACCGGCGAGGCTGGTGAGCAGGCGGATAAATATGAAACTGCTAAGCTTACCATGCAGGTTGAGGAGGTGATCGAGTCTTACCTTGGGAAAGAAGTTATAGGTTTCAAGACGCAGATAGCCAGGAGCAGGTGGGGCAGAGCGGTACAGGAGAATAAATTTCAAATGGGTGTTGAAATTCTGCCGAAAGAGAAGCGTAGAAAATCAGCTGATCAGATAATTAGGGAGTGGGAGAAGAGCTTCGCAGATATTAAAGGCCTTAAAGATATACAAGTCACAAAGAGCCGATGGGGGCACGCGTCAGGGAGCCCGATAGAGCTGATCGTTCAGGAGAATGATGATCAGGTAAGAGACACGGTCGCTCAAGAGCTTGCCAGCATAATGAAAAAGCATCCGGCGCTTGAGAATGTTGAAATAGAGAAGCCTTTAGATAATCAGGAATACAAGATCAGTCTTAATCGTGAAAAGATCAAGCGTTTATCCATAACCCCGAGTGATGTTTCTTCCACTCTTAGAGCGGCGCTTGAAGGAACGGTTATTTATGAAATACTGCAAGGCGATGAAGATATAGATGTTCGATTTACTATTATTGAGCAGGCCAAGGCTGATATTGAGCGTGTTCTTGATATTCCTATAGAGAATGCGGGCAAATACTTGGTCCCTTTAAGAGATATAGTGGATGTTAAACAGACTGTCACGCCGAATTCTATTGAAAGAAAAGACTCAAAAAGGATTACAACTATCTTTGCTGATATCAAAAAAGGAGCCGGCCTGACGCCTGTTGAAATAGCTGAGCAGCTTGAAGATAGAGAGTTCCCTAACATATTATCTAAGCACCCTACGCTTTTGCTTAATTTCGAAGGGGAAGTTAAGGATACGCGTGAGAGTAAGGGGGATTTTGCCAGTTCCATAATTATGGCAATATTGCTCATATATATTATCCTTGTTTTAATATTGAATTCATTATTGAAGCCGATTATTATTCTGCTGGCGATCCCTTTTGGTATTGTTGGGGTAGTACTGGCCTTCTGGCTGCATGGTAAAGTCTTGTTTGGTTTCTTCGCGGCCATTGGCGTGATCGGATTGGCAGGTGTCGTGGTTAATGATGCTATAATCATGCTGGTAAAGTTAGAGAAGACTTTTGATAGCACTAAGGGGAGGGCGGGTTTAAATGAGCGGATCTCTTCGATAGCGAAAACCAGGTTAAGAGCGATAGTATTGACTACGCTTACGACCGTTGCCGGGCTTCTTCCTACTGCCTATGGATTTACCGGATATGACGCTATGCTGGCGGAGATGATGCTTGCTCTTTGCTGGGGTTTGATTTTCAGTACCGTGATCACGCTTATTTTAGTTCCTTGTATGTATAGCGTGATTAAAGAAATTCAGGTTAAATTAGGAAAGCTGTGAAAAAAATACTATTAATTTTCTTTATTGTTTTCTTTCTATTTATCGAGAGACACGCGGCGTATTCTCAGGATGTTTCAGCCCGCGATATTTCGCTTAAGGGATTCATTAAAGAGGCATACGCGAATGATACCGTATTTCAAAAGATCCTTATTGACCAGCTTAATCTCAAGTATCAAAAAGCGCTGAAGATTCCTGCGGGAGATTTAGTGCTTTCTGTTGCTAGTCAGTATAATGCTTATCTTGATATCGATGAGAGCGAGGTGGATAACTCTTTGTCGTTAAGCAAATTATTCCCTTATCTAGGAACTGCGATTACCGCTGACTATACTTCATCTGACCCATCATCGTCTACTCCGGTTACCTCAGAAATAGATGCTTATATTTCACAGCCGATCGCTGAAAATGCCTTTGGCAGGGATACCCGTCTTTTGAGTAAAATCATTGGCGTTGAAACTGAGGTAGCTAAGCATCAGATTGTTGAGGCCTATGAGGATTATTTAGCAACGCTTATTCAGACATATCTTGATTGGTTTTCAGCTTACAAAAATGTTGAAACGGCTCAAAATTCCTATAACGAAAATATGAAATTGCTGGAAAACATTAAACAGCGCCAGAGCAGCCATATTGCTCTTGCGATTGATGTGAATAAAGTTAAATTACAGGTGCTAGTGAAAAAAGAAAATTTGATTTCCCTTGAGAATCAGTATGAACAGTATTTAAATATCGTTAAGCAGGCGATGCGCTATAAAGAAGAGGCGCGGCTTAGTCCCCAGGATCCTTGCGACTACGACAATATCGCAGTTGATTTTAATGATGGCTACGCTCGGTTTTGCCGAGAGAGCAGAACTTATCAGGTGCTTTCTTTGCTTGGAGAAAAGAGCTTGCTTCAAGTGGATAGAGATGCTGATAAGCTTCTACCTTCAATTGAGCTAAAAATTGGCTATTTGGTGGAAGGAGAAGAGTATGATCTGCGGCAAGATACAAGGACAGCCTATGGCAAGGTTGAGGTGGAGTGGCCGATTATTGGGCAGAAAGAACGCGCGCAACATAAGCTTTCCAAGATCGCTCTCCGGAAACAGCAATTATCTAATCAGGGGACCTATGCCGGCCTGCGTACAAAATTAAAGAATATTTACGACGCGATAGTACGGGAAAAAGAATTGATCACTATCGCGGATAAGAAAATACGCTTAGCCGAAGATATTGTAAGAGATGAAACTAGAAATTATTCATACGGAAAAGTAACTTTAAATGACTTTATTGATCAGATAAATGAACTAGAAGATAATAAGTTCAACAAAATTAATCATATCATCCAATTACGCAAGTTGATTATTGAATGGATGCGCTTAACCGATAATTTGATCACCAAAGACGAAGCAAAAGAGCTTAACAATTAGGATTCAAGTTTATTAAAGAAATAAGAGTGGGCAATCAGGATGAATGACGTAACATGAAGATAAAACTAATATATCCCACATGGCCGAAACTAATGGATCAGACGGAATTTAATCTGCCTCCTCATGGTCCTGTGTGTTTTGCAGCAACGGTAAGTGATGATATTGAAATATCTTTTTGTGATGAGAATGTTGAGAAACTTGATTTTTCTGAAGATGCAGACTTGATTGTGCTCTCAGTTATGCTGACATGCCAGATGCCCCGCGCATGGGAAATTAGCGATTGGTATCGAGCTCATGGTAAGAAGGTGGTGTTTGGCGGCATTGCAACAATGCTTCATGCGGAAGAGACAATATCTCACGCTGATAGTGTTTTTTTGGGAGAGGCTGAAGGCAGGATTGATAAGGTTATTGATGATTTTAAGAAAGGACGTATGGAAAAGATGTATGATTTTTTCCATAATTTTCCGGATATGAACATAATTGGCACTGCCAGACGCAGCATTCTGAAGAGTGAATTATATAATTTTCGCGGCGTACAGATGGTTGATCTGGTGCATGCGTCCAGAGGATGCCGATTTAATTGTTTTCCTTGCTGCACACCATATTTGGGAGGGCGCAAATTCAGACCGCGTCCTATTGATGCAGTAGTGAGGGAACTGGAAAGTATTGACAATAACCGCCTGTTTTTTGTTGATAATTCTATGGCGCAGAACGATGAATGGGAGAGAGAACTGTTTAAGGCAATTGCTCCGTTAAAAAAGAAATGGATATCTCATCCCATAAAGGATGATGACGAAATATTGACGCTAGCCGCTAAAGCAGGATGTTGGTATGTATATCAGGCAATAATAGATACCTCAGATCATATTCGCAGAAGAGTCAAGCGGCTGCAGGAACATGGCATTGGGGTTGAAGGGACAGTTATTCTCGGGTTGGATTATCATGATGAAGATTACATAAAGAGATTAGTTGATTTTCTTCTTGAGATAGATCTTGACCTTGCCGAATTTACTATCCTTACTCCATTTCCTCATGCACCGATCAGAGCCCAGCTGGAAAAAGAAAACAGGATCCTTCATAATAACTGGATTCAGTACACAACAGGGGAAGTTGTGTTTAAACCGGCAAAAATGACTGTGGACTCTTTGCAAAGCATGTATCACTATGCGTGGGAAACCTTTTACTCTGACTGCAGCAGGGAAATAAAGATGGCAAAACTGTTTCTTAAAGTTATTGAAAAAGAAAAAAAAGATGGGACTTATAAAAGAGCCAGATTGAATGCTAATCGAGCGTGGCCATGAAAATCCTGCTGATTGCTTCTAATATTGCCAGTACTCCGTATCCTATTTATCCGCTTGGCTTGAGTATGGTTGCAGCTGCTTTGAGTAACGCTGGGCATAAGGTATATCAGTTTGATTTTCTTCAGAGTAATAAGTCCATGGAGGCACTTTGCAGGGTAATCAAAGACAGTACTCCCGACATTATAGGTGTATCAATTCGCAATATAGATAATGTGAACTTCTTAAGTGAACAGCGCTATATTGATGTTGCGAGGGATATTGTGAAAATGGTCCGCACACAAACCAGTGTGCCAGTAGTGCTGGGCGGCGCAGGATTTTCTATTATGCCGGAAGCAATCCTGCGTGAGGTTGGCGCTGATTATGGAATTGTCGGAGAAGGAGAGGCTCTAATGCTTGAATTTATTGCAAATGCTGAAAAAGGCGTTTATCCAAAAGAACACTGCATACAGCCCAGCTCCAGCCTAAAAGGCGAAGAAATTCCCTCTGCATATTATGATCCAAAGATTATGGAGTTTTATCTAAAAAGAGGGAGTATTGGATCTGTGCAGACAAAGCGGGGATGTACACATAACTGCGTATATTGTGCGTATCCCATTTTAGAAGGCACGAGTATTCGCTGCAGGGATCCTCAGGCAGTTGTTGATGATATTCAGATGCTGACTGATACGCACAAGGCAAAATATATATTTTTTACTGATTCGGTTTTTAATGATGACCAAAAACATTATCTTGATGTAGTTCGAGAAATGGCGAAAAGAGGGGTGTCTATCCCTTGGACTGCATTTTTCAAGCCGGAAAAGCTGGATGATGAGATTACAGCGCTAATGAAACAGACCGGGCTGAAAGCAGCAGAGCTTGGATCTGATGCGCCGACCGATACAACGCTTCGTAGACTTGGCAAGTCATTCTTATTTAAGGACATTATTGAGTGTAATGACTCCTTTGTCCGCTCTGGTATTGCCACAGCGCATTATTATATGTTTGGTTGTCCGGGCGAGACGCGAGAAACAGTGCTGGAAGGAATAGAAAATATCAAAAGTCTGAGAAAGGCAGTATCTTTTATCTTTATGGGGATACGGATTCTTCCTGGTACTGGTCTTGAGCACATAGCGCTTAAAGAAGGGATTCTTTCCAATGGTCAGGATTTACTGAAGTCTGTTTATTATATTTCTCCAAACATTGATAAACAGTGGCTAAAGGAGACATTAACTAAAGCATTCTCCGGCATTAAACATTGTATTTTCCCTCCGGATGCAGGGGACACTACTTTACAGTTTCTTCACAAACTTGGATATTCAGGCCCTATGTGGGATATGCTTATTACCGGGGATAAAAAAGAGCATATCTGGTGTGTTATCCCTGTATTTAATAACAAGGGTACTGTGAAAGACGTTGCTTTGTCCTGCCGTTCCTATTTGCAGCATATAGTTGTTGTTGATGACGGCAGTAATGACATTAATGTATCTGCTTTATTTGTTGACACTGATATTATTGTGCTCAGGCACGAGAAAAATCTTGGCAAAGGCAAAGCAATTCTTACTGCGTTAAGGTATGTTAAAGCTCAAGGCGGGCGCTTTATGATTACAATTGATGCAGACGGGCAGCACTATCCGCAGGATTTGGAGAAGTTCATTCCTTTGCTTCAAAAAGATGAAACAAATATTGTTATTGGATGCAGAAAACTTCATGGGAAACATGTTCCCCGTAAGAGTCATTTTGGAAGAATGATTGCTAATTTCTGGCTGCGTGTAGAAACAGGTGTTTTAATTGAAGATTGTCAGAGCGGGTTTCGCTCGTATCCGGTGCAGTACCTTTCACAAATGAAGTTAACAGGCTCCCATTATGATTTTGAAACTGAAGTTCTGGCAAGGGCAGTATGGGCGGGGCTGCATTTGAAGACAATTGAGATTGATGCATGGTATCCTGAACCTCAATCCCGTATTTCGAATTTCAAACCATTTGTGGATAATATGCGTATTTCTTGTATGCATACTCGATTAGTAGGCAGATGCCTTTTGCCGATTCCACACAGGAAACTAGTTTTTGAAACTGCAAAAAAAATCGACCTGAGCATGCTTCGCCATCCTATTAAATTACTGAAGATGCTGCTAAAAGAGAATGCAAGTTCCTCTGGATTAGCTGTATCAGCAGGAGTTGGGATCTTTCTTGCTGTACTGCCTCTTATCGCAATTCATACACTGGTGATTATTTATGTGACAGCGCGCTTGCATTTGAACAAAGTGATGGCTGTAACCATACAGAATTTATGCACGCCGCCTTTCGTTCCTGCAGTCTGCATTGAACTTGGGTACTATATGCGGCACGGCCGCTGGTTAACCGATGTTTCCATGGATGTCATTTTTAAACAATTCCCCGACAGGTTGTTTGAGTGGCTGCTCGGATCCCTTATAGTTGCGCCTGTATTGGCAGTCATTATAGGGACAAGTATTTTTTTTACAGCAAAAGCATTACAGAAAAGCTGAGCCGTTTATGACGTCTTTCAGTTCATCGTAAGCCGCTCTTTTCATGTCTTTCATAACGATGAGACTGGCATTCGCACCGGCCTTTACAGCCATTGGAACACCCCCGCCATATTCCGCACAATGACCTCCCAACAATAAATTCTTCACAGGCGTTTTGTAACGTGCTACACCGGCTCTGATATTTCTTCCAGTTGGTTTAACCCCTGAAATGCTTCCCTTGGTGTTGCCCGTATATCTCCAATATGTTACAGGTGTTGCAATCTCCATCACCTCTATGTGCTCCCTCAGCCCGGGAGCGAAAGTTTTCTCAATCCGGTCCAGCAGAATGTCGGCAAACTTTCTTTTCAATGCTTTGTAGGTCTCGCCCCTTGCCAGCCCCTCGCCGGTTCTCCAGTTGTCTTCGTAATCAAGATACGCCGGACAGTGTATCATAACGGTTCCCTTGTCTTTCGGTGCCAGAGAAGGATCACGAACTGAAGGCGCGATGACGATCATGATCGTGCGATGTGCGTCACCACTCATGTGATCTTCACGTGATACATCGCTCATGGTAAGATTCAATACTTCTTCTCCGAACCCCAAAGAAGAAGCATCGCAATCCAGTCCCAGAAATATGCTGAAGCTGGAATGATAAATATCGGCATTATGCAGTGCTTTTCGCATTCGTGCCGGAATGCAGCTCTCCGGCAGCATCTTTTCATAAAGCATCTGTACGTCGCAGGCTGCAATCACGTATCGAGCGCTCAGGGAACTTCCGTCTGCCAGTAATACACCGGTCGCTTCTTTTCTGTCGTTCAACAGCACTCTTTCCACGTGCTGGTTCAGCAATACTTTCGACCCGGCAGACCTGATTCTGTCACACAACCATAAAGCCAGTGTGCGACTTCCTCCTTTGGGACAAGTCTGAAAATTCCCGGCGAATGCCCAAGCGATAGGCACCATAACGGACATAAAGGATTCTTGACTGCAGAATATCTTTTGAGCACCCTCCGTACTGAAATAGCGGCGCAGCCCTTTCTCGACAGGGCTCCTCACGTGTTTGAAAATCGGAATTGCCCAAAACAGCATTTGCAAGCTGCGAATAGCTCTTTCAAAGAATGGCATGGTCTCTTTCGCCATTGTCCTGCTGTTTAGGACATTCAGCCGCTGTCCCAGTCTTTTCCCATCCTTGAAAAAAGATCTGATACCGCTCTCATCATCCGGAAAGTCCTTGATAAGACAATCCTGTAACTCAATAGGATTGGAACTCAGCAAATAGTCGAACGAATCGCTTTTATATCTGTGTATGCGAGTCAATGGCGCGCAGGTTGGAAACTCGCCACCTAAATGACGCCAGATGTTGTAGACGAATCCGCCGGGACCGCATTGATTGAGCCATTGGATGGAAGTGTTGAACTGAAAGCCCTGCCGCTGAAAACCTGCCAGGTATCCCCCCGGCTGCGGCTGAGTCTCAAGAACTACTGTTTGAAGACCCGCCTTTGAGAGAAACCCTGCTGCGGTGAGTCCACCTGCCCCTGCCCCGATGATTACAACATCACACCTGTCAGGGACTTGATTATTCACCTGTATCATCTTCTGTTTTTATAATAAAATTAGATATTACTCTAAAGAAAAGCTTCAACAATATCAAGTTAAAATAAGCGAACTACTTTGTTCTTAGGCAATTGAAAAGAGAAAAATAATCTGTTAAGATTTCTATGTGAAAAAAGCTGAACGTCAAAGGTCACCGGTGCCCGTCAGGACGTCCGGTGCACTGCCTTGTTCGCAGTTCCCTGAATCTCGCCCACGCTCTCACAACGAAGAAGTGTGAGAATGCGGGTTAGTGCAGTGCCTTGACTCACGCTTGGCCCTTCAGTAAGTCCAGATCGTCACGCATCGAACCGTTCGGGCTGTACGTCACCGGGGCGATGAAGCAGTCCCGAATCCGGTCGCGGCTGAGGTCGCGGTATTTACACCAAACATGATACCACTCACCCTTCCATGTGAAGAAATCGCCGTGGGCATAGCCTGTTTCAAGTTGCCAACCCGTGCCGACGAGACCCTGGTGCTCATAGGGGCCGTAGAGTTCCCGTGACGTAGCGTAATACCCGGAGCAGCTCAGATAGTAGATGCCGTTGCGTTTATGCAGTGAGTTCTTATCGGTGTTGGGGAACACGCCTTTGCGATCCAGCGAGATTACCCGTGGCTCTTCGTCAAGTTCGACCATCGAGTCTTTAAGGCGCGCGATCCGATAGTCGTGCATGCCGTAAATAATGTAGGGCGTACCGTCATTCTCTATGTACACGGTCGGATCGAATGAGTCGACGAGCGGGCGCCCAAGGGCATCGACATAGGGCCCCTCTGGGGCATACGTGTTAAGTTAAGCGATGCATTTTCTGATTATGGGTTTCTCAATTTCGAGTATTGGATCACATTGAGTTTCCATGATTTCGAGAGTGGTCAGGCGTGATCGCTGTCGGTTTTTGAGACAAGCGGGAATGAT
>JAHJDO010000063.1 GCA_018812485.1 bacterium
AGTGGGGCCTCTTATGGTGAATGTTACATTGATGCTTGGGTGTTTGGGTGTTACAGTAGCCAGTTCCTGTAATTCAGATTCTATTGTTTCCATGTCATTTACATCATATACTTTCTCTGCCACAGAGAAGCGGTCTGTTGTCGGGGCGCCGTCTTCTGTTAAGCTATTAGAGCTGGAGCGAAGGGAGAAGTGTTTGCTAAGCGAGAAGGTATTAGGAGGAAAAACATCAGACACAGGCTCACCAAATTTCGCATCCTGGCGCTGCTCTTGTGCCTCTGAAGTCAGAGCCCAGCCCTGTTCCCAGGGCTTCGGTGCCTTACGAGATGAAGTATAACGGGTTGCTTTTCTGTACCTAGCCCTAGGCTGAGATTCGTCAACTCTAACACCAGTACGAGCTACTCTATTCATAGTTTGAGCTGTATCTGATAAACCCAAAGTCTCAGTTCTTCTTCTAATAATCTCGTCAAAAACATTAGCGAAAACCACTGCACTATTCTGCATCTCAATTCCAAGTTCATTAATCTCCCAAGGGCTCCCTTCAATAGCATGATCGTGATAGGCCTCATATCTTCCTGGTATCCCAGTATCATCCTGAATAACACTTGGCCCGCTCACAACCCAACCCCAAGTTTGTTCTTCAGAGCTTACATTGCCGTTAGACGGATAGAATAGGACATCATGAGGATGAAAAACCCCATACCCTGTAACAAACTGAATTCCATAAATGTTTGAACCTTCAACTACTGAATTCCAAAGATTCAAGGCAGCATTTAAATAGCGAGAATCATATTCTTCTCTCCCTGTCTCCAACAAATAAATCTCATCTATTACGAGCAATAGGCGGGCCTTATCCAGTCTGCTTTTATTTGAACCCCTTGACCAGGCATCATAATCTACAGCAGCACCAAAGCTATCCTGAGACGCCAGTCTCAACAATTCATCCCCTCTTTCTAGAAGCATCTCTCTAGCTCTTACGCGAGCATCACCCAGTCCATACCGCGAAACAAAATCATCGCTAAAAAGAGCTATGTGAGAAAGAGCTATCGTATCGACATTTTCACGTTCATAACGCGTGGGCCCGTTGAGATCATCAATATTACTAAGAATAAATGCAACTAAATCTTCATGATTAAAATTGTATCCCTCAGCATCTGCTGCATCTTGTATTATCTCTGGCTGATAATAATAAAGTTCCAATAACTGCACTGCTGCCAACATTCGTTCGTCTATGTCGCGCATCCTATCGCTTGAGCTCATAGCCGTATTTACAAATAAGGAGGCCTCAGGGTGATGTTCCAAAAACTCCCAGGCACGTATTGCTGCTTGGGCTGATGCAATTGCCATGCCTTCATTATCGTGTTCGGCAAAAATTCTGGAAGCAGTGGCCATAGAGCCTACATATCCTGCTGTAACAGGAGTGGAAAAATCCTGGCTGCTGGTCCCTCCATAGATAACGCGTGGATTAGAAAGATCATAGCTAATTGCGGTGCGGCGCTCAGGAGGTCCCTCTTCTTGATAAACAGTCCCCGTCATTTCTCCATCAGGAACTTGCATTGCCAACATCCAGGGAGCCTGCTCCATAAGCAACTGCTCCATTGTGGCTCTCTCTGAATCAGGGAGCGCAAACGGACTATCGGGCCTTAAAGCAAGCGACCAAGTGTTATACATTTGATTAAAATAGAAGACACCGGCAATCGCATTACCTTCAGGCAATAAAGTATGGGGCATATCTTCAATCACTCTCATTACTCGACCCGTAGCGTAATCAATAATACGAATATTTTCCCGCGGAATATTAGAATATTGACTGGTTGAACGATAATTATAAGCTTGGGTCATTATGCTACCCCAAGAAGATAGTGAAGTCTCTGAAACTGTAAAACGACGAGATTTAAAAAACTGACCTTCAATTTCTAACACAATATTGTAGTTCCCAGGAAGGGTAATTTGAGGATTAATACGATATGTGGCAATTTGAGTCTCCTCATCAATATGTGGCTGCGCAGTAACAACTCCGAATGGCACCCCTCCCATTGCGGGAGTGGAATAAATAACTCCTGCTTCATCCACGACATAATACCTGGCAAAAACAAGATCTTCTTCCTTAAGCCTTCCTAATCCTGTTTCAGCTAATGGGTGTGAGAGATACACTTCGGGATTCACAATTCGGTTAGCTACAGGCAGATTAACCGGAACATCGATCAATGGAGCAGGAAGAGCATAATATGCTTGGGCATTACCCTCTGGGATACCTACAATTGTCTGAGCATCTGGTATAGAAACATCGCTGTATCCTTCCTCAGTAGGTACCACCGTGGGACTAACCACAGGAGAAGTTGGTGTGGGAGTAACCTCATGAACAGACGGAGTAACTATGATTACTGGAGAACTAACTTCGGAAAGAGTAGGCATAATTTCTGCCTGAGCAGCAGCCAGCGCCATAGGCCTATCTTCTTCTCCTGCATCTAGTCCTTCTTTATATTGCCATCGAAACGCAACAAAACTCAGGCCCATTACTACTGCCACTACTGTGGCTAAAATAGGTCTTCTATTCAGTCCTTTCAGTCTATTCAGCGCTTGTCTTATTCTATCAACAGTTCGCCTTGAGGCATGAACAGTATCTGTGAGTTTAACCTTTCCTACCCTTGTACCCCAATTTGTGTTCTTTAGCGTAGCCGCTGCGTAATAAGTCAAGGGCTGCATAATAAAAGTGTAAAGAAAAACAGCAAGGATCCCGGATAAAACTATTTTTTTAGTTACGTGTTCAGGTCTTTTATATGCATAGTACACAAGTCTTGCAAGTGGTAAAATAAAAAGGCTTAAGAAATAGTTTAATGATGCCGGATCGCCACTTAGAAAATAAACAGCGAAGTAATAAGGAACCATCAAAGGACCTAATAAAACACGCAATACACCGATATAATAAATAATACTGCGATAGAATGGTTTCTTCCACATAAATCTGCTCGCGAAGCCAGTCTCCATTATCCAAGATTTTTTCCAACGAAGTTGCTGTTTAAGATACTTTCGCAAGGTATTTGGGACAATTGTCTCTACAACTGCGTTTTCGTTATAAAGTGTTTTAAAGCCTCTTTTTAACATCAAATTCGTCACCTTTCGATCGTCTCCAGAGTGGCGACGTACACCACGATATCTCTCATTAACAAAATCATCTGGATTTAACACGCACTCGACTAAATAATCCATATTATACGCTGATAAACAACCCGAGCAACAAGAGACAGTTCCAGCTACGCTCTCTCCTGCCTTAGCAATCCCAAAAGCTACAAAATATATGAGTGCCTGTAGAGCGGTTATATTATTCTCATCATAATTATGAACCTTCGCTAGTCCAGTCACTGCTCCAACGTTTGGATCATGAAGGCCTTGAACTATCTCGAAAATAGCATTTGGATAAAGGTAACTATCGGAATCCACAAACATCGCAACAGGAGCATCTAATCCTACTGCATCTTCTGGTAATTCTCTCGGAGGCACGAAATATTCCGCCATACCTTCTGGAACAACAAGTTGAACAGGAGCTTTCTTCTGTCTTCTCTCAGAAGTATCCCGATTTTCTTCTACTATCTTAGCTAACTCTTGGCTCAATGTTTTTGCCACAGCATCAACAGCGGCAAACTTCACTGCACCTCTCATCTTGTCAGTCACTTCCGTTATAGAAGCTTCTACCTCTTCTTGAGTACAGATTTTTCTTTCTCGAGCGCGTCGAATAGCATCGGCAACTAGAATTGCTGACCACATTCCTGTACGTTTACCGCAATTTTCTGTAAAGTTGATCACAGTAACATAATCTGGATAAGTCTTTGCGGCCTCTTCAATATATTGAAGTGTATCATCCTGAGATCCATCATTAACAGCAATCACATGAACTCTATCCATAGGGTAACCTGTGCCAAACATCCTAAGAATTGTATTCCTCACAGATTCACCTTCGTTAAAAGCAGGCGTAATAATAGTAACTTTAGGATAGAAGTTGTTAGATTTTGGCGCTTTATAGAACAAGGCCGTTAAAATGTGTCCAAAAATATCAATAGTCACAAGTGAACCATATATCATAATAGGTAGATGGACTAAATTGAATGTTTCAGGACTAAGAGCACTTATAAACTGAGTAAAGTTTTCTATCCTATGCTGGAATGTAAACGTAAGCAGGCCTAGGATTAGACATATAGCAACCACTTTCCTTAAATTTAAAGATCTTGCCCAGGAAGAAAAAGGATTTATAATTCCTAAAGCAAAATCTCTCAATTTATATGGAGTAGCAAAACTTCTTAGTTTATTTCGAGCTTCTGCTAAAACAGTTGTTTCATGGTATTTTATCTTTGCCATCTGACTTAGGAGACGACGTATCTGTGCAGACTCGTAGCCTAACATACGTTCCATAGCTTTTATATCTTTAACAGCGGATTTTCTTCTCTGCGCTGGCGTTAAACCAACGGTCTCTTCTTCTATACGCCTTCTTAAAGTCTGCATCAAGAAATTGAAAACTTTAGGATTATTCCGTTCACGATATGCTTCAAAGAGTAGATTCCTTGCTAAATAAATCTCTTCAGGAGACATAACATCAGTGTAAGTCAGGCATGGAATCCTTTCGCCTCTTTTACCTAGCGCATTTGCATGGGAATCATGTTGATAATGAGAGAAGTCTCCTGTTTCTTGCCCATACATATGAATTTTGCCCTCTGCATACAAACGAGATCCTGGATAGGGAACAGCCATACTTGTATTAATAGAATCCGGTTGCGCTTCTAAAAGCATATCTAAAGACTTCTTAATACTTGCCCAGTTTTGTCCAGGTAGACCGGTCATCATATAAAAGTGAGAGTGGATTCCTACTTTGTGGCATAACTCTGCTGCTCTATATACTTTATCCAGCTCCATCTGCTTATCTACTACTGCTAATAGCTCCTTATCCCCAGTTTCTACGCCAAACGCCATACTAGCTACACCAGCATCCTTCATTACCTGTAAAACTGGTTCATCAACAGCATCGACTCTAGTCATAACACACAAAGTAATTCTATTAGATTCGATTTTAGCTTCTAATTCCTCTATTGTTGCCTGGTTTTCTAGGGTTGCAGATCCGCCGCCGTTAGCTCTCAGCTGTTCAATCTCTCTCAGATAAGGAGCATTTGCCTCATTAACCATATCTCTTATCAGTTCACCAATAGCTATTGCTCGTTTCTTATGATAAGTAAACGTATCATCGCCAAAATAAAATATTCTGTAACCTTGGTTATAGAGATCTCTTATCTCTCGCATAATGTTCTCGGGAGAACGAGCTTTTACACGCCGACGCTGAAATACAGGAGCCTCGGCACAAAACAGACAATCAAAAGGACAACCGTAGGCACTCATTACAAAAGCAATGGGTCCGGTAACACCTGCCTCCTGCCTCTGCTGATCGTAGTCTTGAAGATTCAATAAACCTAAACTCGCCGTAGCTAATGGATACTGATCGACATTCATAATTTGCATTCTCGGCGCACTTAATTTTATAGTTCCTTCTCTATCTTTATACCAAATGCCTTCAACGCTCGAGACATCAGGCTGGTTAAAGAAAGCAAATTTCATAACGAGATCTGTAAATGTTTCAATTCCTTCTCCCTGGACAACATATTCAAATGAAGAATTCTTCATTACATTTTGAGGCAACGCTGAAGCATGAACCCCACCAATAACCCTTTTAGCATCTGGAGCTACTCTTTCCACCATATCACTTATGTCTATTGCCATATTAATAAATTGTGTTACAGTTGTAACGCCAACTATATCTGGCTGAAGTTCTCTAACATATGCTTCCAAATCAAAATCCGGATCTTCTACCTGCAAATCCACAATATGCACATTAAAAGAAGGATAAGCATCGGGGTTTTCAAAAGCAAACTCAGGATGTCTATTGCCCTCAGTATGATAATATTGATATAAATATGGTTTATCCCTAAGGGCGCTTGCTAACAACATTAACCCATAATGCCACCTACTAGCAGGAGCTTGCTGTTGAGGATCTTTAGGTTGGATAAGTAAAACTGTGGCCCGCCTAACAGGGCTCTTTGCCAATCTATCGGCAACAAATTGTGTATCGTAAGCCGGAAGGATATCTTCAGTGCTCTCTCTAGCTTCAAGGATTGTTTGAACCAGACCTGGATCTTGCCCTAAAATCAGCTCTTCAGCTACTGTGAATACCTCAGGCAGAATTTGTCCCTTTGCAACTTTTGTTTCCAGAAAACTTAAAGTTTCCTGGAGCGTCTCTTGCTGTCTACCATAGTACATAGCCCCACAGACATGGTTATTAGACTTTTCTATAGCGTCCGCTACAACTAAAATGTTTAGTAACAATCTAACATTTTCATAATGGGGGGTGCTTCGTGGTAATCCTAACATGTTATGATGGTACAGGATAACGTTCTCGAACAACTCAACCACAGGTTGCGACAATGACCTTGCTATTTCTGGGGCAATTGATCTGAAGGTTTCGACTGGTTCATCAAAAACCTCTGTTAGCGGATTTGCATGCTGGACTTCTATGCGGATGGAACGCATTATTTGTTTTGGAGTATAATCCTCGCCAATGTAGGAGCATAAATCTCCAAATAATGCAGTATCTTCCATAACCGCTCTTGCAAATGACTCATCGTAATGAGAAAAACCATTGGCTTTGCGCCAATCATTTATCTTTGAGTTTAATCCGTTATCTAACGACCGCCTAGTCAACTCATGGGCAGCTGCCATTAACTCCAAAACACTTAACTCCGCAGAAGATAAGCCCATTCTATGCCCTAAAATTATGGCAATATCTTTCATCCTTTCCACATGAGGTAGAGTAATTGGGTCGCGTATATCATAAAGAGAGGTGATAGCTTTATATGTATTTCCGCTGGCCTCTTTATGTTCCTCCATCTCCGTCAGCAATTCTCTGGCAGGTCTACCTCTGGAAAGATCAGCTACCACTTGCTCCTTTTCCACATCCCCAATAACAGGCCTTGACAATGGTTGAGGCAAGCCTAATTGCACAGGCGTAACCGCTAGCCGCTCAACTAAGGCCTTTGATTCAGTGTCAAAGGCTATCTTTCCAACAAATCTTCCAGTAGACTTGTCTCGATACAACCTACCTTTTACATGAGTTAGTTCATCTAATTTATAAAAACGAACATCTCCATCTGCTCTATAAAGAGCAGTTTCCGTTTGAACAGCAACAAACCTTTGCTCATCCCGATAAGCCATATCATGAATAAGTTCAGCTGTTGACTGTTCTCCGCGATAATCTACGCCTCCTGTCCTTGCCAATGATTCTACCAAACCATGCTCTAAGTCAGCTAATGTAGCTTCTCTGGCAAGATAAATTACATTAGGATTATCTTCAAAAACAAATTCTCGGTCGCCTCTTGCGTTAAGTGCCTCCAAATCAACCACTACTACTTCCACATCATTACTGAATCTAGCGGCACGTTCGCGCATCTGTTCAGGTAAGGGCAACCTTGCAACATCTGGATTTGTAACATTAGCCATTGTTTCTTCAACTACCTGTATTTCTGCTACACCCATTTGTCCTGTGCCTGCAACCTGCTGCTGCCCAGCTATACCTACTGCGCCTGTACCAACTTCGACAGTTTCCTCCTTTAATGCCGCCCTTGGATCCCAACTTAATAAATCGGTTCCCATTGGGAAAGCGGTAAAACGAGGATCATCAAGTCCTGGTATATTCAAAAAGTATTCTACTGATTCAACTTCTCCAGCTGCCTCTTGAAATTCTGGAGCCACTACATTGATTATTGTCTGAGCAAGGAGAGCTGTAGCTAGAAGTTCTTCATCAGAGGCAGGTTTCCATCTAATAGCTATGTCTATATCTGACTCAGCTCGAGCTCTTAATTCCTGAGGATCATATGAGCCTATTACTACAATCTCTAAAGTGTCTGGCCACTCAGGATGTCTTGTAACAATTGCTTTTGCTCTCTCTGCGAGTCTTTCCACCACCATTAATTGTTGTTCTCTAGGTAAAACTGGCTGATCAACCGGTTGGCTGTCTACTGACAGTACCTGGGCAAGTTTCATCCTTCTTTGCCCCCACTGTGTTACATTAAAAGCTGCGTCTATCCGTTCCTCAGGAACAGCCTCTACTGATTCGATTCTTCCATTCCTGACTACAAGTCTTTCATCGCCATACGAAACATACCACTCTTCTCCTGCTCTCCTAAGCTCTATGGCCTCACTGTTTCTTATCCTTTCCCTGAATCTTTTAACAAACATATAGTTTATTCTTCGTTCATCCATCTTTAAGCCGCGTTCTAAGCGTAAAAGCAGGCCTAAGGCCACTTCCAAGGCCATGAATCTGTCTGTAAGGGAGTTTATGTCTATTGGCGAGATGTCGCCGGAATCAAGCCAGCCTTCGCTTACGCCTTTCTCTATCAAATCATTAAAAGAGGCC
>JAHJDO010000064.1 GCA_018812485.1 bacterium
GATACAGACTTCCAGTCTGGTTATTACATGATAAGGCATAAGTACAAGATATCTGTTGAATTGTGGAAATGCCAGGAGAGAAATTCATGGTTTGTCATCTCAGTGATAATGCCCAACAAGCAGGACTGGGTTGAAGTAATTCGTTTGAGGGAAAGAATGGGAGAGATAGCTCTCAAGAATAACCTGAACGTGCTTATTGGAGGTTCAAGATATGATTACAGATGGTTTGATGTACGAATAAAGCTGGAAAGGAAAAGAGAAAAAGAAGCTTTGAATGTCTTGGAAAAGGTAAAACAAGTCTCGTTTAAAATGGCAGAAGCTTCTTATGAGATGGCAAGAAAACTCAGAGAGTGGAAACTGGAAGAGATAAGACGAGAAACAGTAGAAGACAATTAGAGAAAACAAAAGTCCCGGGCATGACTCAAAACCGCCCTTTTTTTCATCTTTAAAGATAAGTTTATAAATATGCATCAATATAGTATGATATAAACAGTAATTAAGAAACAAGAAACCACTTGACAAAATAATAAACTAGATGTATGTTATTCAACAAATGAACACAATCGGCGGTCTAGAAGGCAAAATTTTGAAGAAATATCTAAAAGGTCGCGTAGTTGAACAGGAAGATAGATCCTACCTTGATAGAATGGCTAATACAGGTCTAATTAGATACGGTTTTTCTATCAAAGAGAAAAAGACAACTGCAAAAACCACAGATCTTGGATATGCATCTATTTTTTAATTGATATTGCAAAGTCTCTTCTATTTTTAGAAATTTGTAGATAGAAGGGATTTTTTATTTTGTGGAGTGATTATGGCTAACGATCCAATATGTTGTTACGGATGGATACCTAACCTTTCAGGGGATATATTTCTTATTAAAATTTCAGAATTATTGAATAGAGTTGGTTATCTTTCTGATTCTTCCGGAAAATACTATAAAAATAAGAAGATATCTGATATTAAAGAAGAAGAATGTAAAATCATATTGAGTTTTCCCTCACAATTTGAAAATAAAAACGAACAGAACGAATTAGCCTTTTTAATTCAAGAGCTTAACATGAAAGCAATTTGTCAGATTAAAAAAAATGGACTGATATTAATAAAAACAAATTTTATAGAACCTGTACAAATTAGCGAAGACGATATACTTGATGCTATCTCTACAATTTATCAAGAGGTAAAGGATATTTTTCATGAGCATACCCATCATCATAAGGAAATGGACAAACTTCTAACGTTAGTTGAAACTGATAATGAGAACATAGCGATTAAAGAAATTATAACTCAGTACCAGCAAAAAATATTTAATTACCATCATTTTTTAAAAGACTCCTTAACAGAGTCAAATTTATTCAGATATACATTACAGATCGTTAAAGGATTTTTTAAAAAAGAAAAACCTCTTACTCCTTCTGCTATAGAATACGTTGCTCAAGCTGAAGGAGAAATGATTTATGCTTTGATGTTTATTAATTTATTTCTTAAAGGGACTGATCCGAACTATGAAAAATATGATTTCATATTCCAAAATACATATAATTCTATTTGTGGAATAAGAGCGAAGATAACGCACTTGTTACAGCATTATTCTAACAAGATCATGATTTACTTAACTATAATCTTGATAATTCTCACATTAGCTATTATTTTTTTAGATTGATTTATTTTCTCTTACCCCCTCTCAAATTAACACTCTTTGCTTACAAAACTTAAATACCCGTTACTCCTTGAAAATTACAATGGGAGGTAAAAACAAAAATGGAAAACCAAGAGTCAAGCCAGAAAAGAATTGAGCCAAAAATCAGCGTGAGCAAAGATGGCAAGTGGCTCATAATAAGAGTTCCACAGTTAGAGCAGCCGATAATAAAACCTGTTGCCTATTTTGAGAAGATTTTGGAACAGGCGAGAAAAATGCCGCCTCAAACTGGGAAAAGCATATATGACTAAAATGGCGGAAAATCTGGAAACAAAGGCAAGGAAAGCGGTTCTGCAGATACATAAGAAAGTAAGCAGGATTTACGACATTCTGAAAGACGTTGGCATGAAGCTTACTCACGTAATTGAACGCAAGTTTGATTACTACACCATGCCAAAAGGGATTGATTATGAATAATATACTTTGCTTACAATGTTTAATAGTGTTTTTAGCTATAAAATTTTATGGCACAATGCAAATATTGCGGAGAGAAAGATGAAAGCAAGCTCACAATGAGCACAAGAGTTGTAAACGGTAAGGTGGAAACAATAGATGTCTGCCTTGCCTGTTTCTGGATAGAAAAATCCAGAGCCGAGGGAAAAGATGGAAACAAATTATCAGAGCAAGCAAGTGAAAGAGCAGATGAATCAATTAGAGACACTGATCCCTTCGTCTTACCGGAGAGACTTAGATATAAAAGATAAGGAAAATATTTCTAAGGATATTTATGAATGTATTGGCTTCTTTGAGAAACTTATTTATGAAGCTGGGAAAGAACTTAAATATGAAAAGAAATAAAAACCTATTTATGCCCCGTTCTATAGCTCTGTGTCCGGTGGGGGCATAGAGTAACCGAAAGGGGCATATTTATAAAGTTTCTTTATGTCTATCTAAGTATGGAAAGAATAAAAGAAGAAATAATTGACCCATATAAGCATAAACAAACTTATGATAACTGGAAGAAGACTAAACCCCTCAAAGGGTTAAATGAAATTAATCGTGATGTTATTCTAAATTTTCTTAATGATATGGCTTTAGGGCTAAATATTGCCAAGGTGAGCAAAAAAGGAGCAAGGGGTCCAACAAGACTCAATACATTAAGAGCAAGATTGTGTTTTATCATTTCCAAGCTCCAAGAAAGAAAAGTAAAAGATATTCGAAAAGTAACTGATAAAGATTTACATTCTTTATTTGAAGATATGAGGAACGGTACTCTAAAAACAAGGACAGGAACAGCATATAAATCAGCAGGGGATTATGTGAAAGTTTTTAAAACATTTTGGCACTGGTATGAAAAAATTATGAAGAAAAAAGGCAAAATAGTAGAAGATGTTACAGAGGATCTGGATACAAGAGGAGAAAAACCAAAATTTGTTTACTTTACAGAAGAGGATTTCGAAAAAATCGTGGATAAAGCAAAATATGACTTAAAGATAATCCTGGCTTTAGCATTTGATTCGGGAGTTAGAGTTACAGAATTAGTAAATATTAAAGTTTCAGACTTTTTAAATAATTTTAAGGAATTAAACATAAGAGATGAGACTTCAAAGACTTTTGGGAGGAAAATTAAGATTATGCTTTGTGCAGATCAAGTTAAAGAGTATGTTAAAAAATTAGATTTAAAACCAAATGATTTTTTTTGCAAGATACACCCTTCCATGATAAATGCCGAATTAAATAAAATTGGGAAAGAGGTCTTGATGCCTGAACAAATTAAGTTTAAGAATTTAAGCTTATACGACTTTAGACATAGTTCTGCTTGTTTTTGGCTGCCAAGATATAAATCAGAGTCAGCATTAAAATACAGATTTGGCTGGAAGAAATCTGACATGATTCACTATTACACTGAGTTTCTTGGTATGAAAGATACCATAAACCAGGAAGACATGTATGTCGATATGACAAAAACTGAATTAGAAAAAGATATGAGCAAACTGAAAAAAGAAAACAAGATTCAAAGAGAAACCACAATAAAACTTGAGTCTGAACAGATTAAACTGTACGAACAAATTAAAAAACTAGTAAATATGACAAAAATCTCACGCGAGGCTACCGGCAAAAATAAAGATGTAAAGGTAGAATTAAAAGAAGCTGCAAAGAGAATGATACTTAAAGGTGAGCTTGATTACCCCCCACATTAACGGTAATCTCTGATTTGTTTCTGTTTCTTATGTTCATTCCCCCCTCTCTCACTCTATCATCATAATCAAATCCTATATTCTCTCATCTAAAAATTCTCTCTCTTAAAAACTACTTCCTTCATAAATCTAATCTCTTACTTAAAATCCTTGCCTTGCCTAAACATCTTGCGCACCTGCCTAAACGCCTTAGCCTTGCCTAAATATCTCGCTCCTGCCCTAAAATGCCCCTGCACTACCTAAACGTCCTTACACTTACTAAACGTCCTTGCTCCTGCCTAAATGCCCCTGCACTACCTAAACGTCCTTACACTTACTAAACGTCCTTGCTCCTGCCTAAATGCCTCTGCACTACCTAAACGTCCTTGAACTTACTAAACGTCCTCGCTCCTGCCTAAATGCCTCTGCACTACCTAA
>JAHJDO010000065.1 GCA_018812485.1 bacterium
GCCAAAACTTTTGTGCAACTTCTTCGGCTCCTTACATGCACTAGAAAAGAATATGGTTAAGAGAAACATCTCTCTTAACCGCTATGCATCACTAACACTACTTTCCCTTAGATTTGCCTTTCTTTTCCATTAGTAACACCTCCTTATTTAACATCAATAGTCATCATCAGAATTCCCTTCACTGTCATCATCATCCACTGTATATGTATTCATGTTTGGTTCACCTCCAAATTATCTTCTAATATTGGCTCTCCACAGTAATCACAATAATCACTATTAGCATCCAATTTATATCCGCATAACTTACATTGAATTTTATTTTGCATAACAGGTCACCCCAAAAAAATAACATTACCTCAAATAATTTTTTTGTATTACTCTTATTGGACTTTTTTCCTCCTCAGCTTACTATACTTTAAACCCCCCCTACATTGATGCTTTGGGTTATTTTTATTGTTGGTTTGGTTAATTATTTTACAGCAAATAACTTGATTCTTTGCTGTTTTGGTCTGCGCATAATACTACTCCCAATATATATATTTTTCTATTTTGCGGCTCGATTGCAAGTTCCATTAATCACACCTCAATAACATGTTATGTGTAAAGCATTTCATGTAAAAATGTCTGGCTTGTTGCCAGACGGTTTTACCCCTTAAGGTTTCACCCATTCCCCTTTTTAACATGCTATTAGTAGTTTCTGTTAATGCTCTTCTATGATAACTCCTGCCAGGCCATTTCCGTCTTAATTCCTTGCGTCGCGACCCTTTTGTCCTATGGACTGGAATGTTATCATGCCTTAAAGGAGCAACACCTTTCCCACCTAATTCAAGTACCTTCTGATGGAATCTTTCCTCTGCATCAAACTCAGTGTCTGCTACTATAGTCTTTCCTTTAACCCACAATCCTAGTATTTTATCTAAGTCATCTAATCCATTTCGTTTGGGATATGCATAGATTACAGCGTCTATAATCCTTAAGCTCCTTGTGCCAGTAGCTATAGTTACTTTCCTGTTTGGTTCCCTTTCCAACTTTCTCTTTGTACGTTTGCAATAAGAGACACTAGGCCTACTAATCTGGAAATGTGTTGGGTCTAAAGCAACACATTTGTCCCTTCCGCCTTTGCCAGATAGTTGTACGAGCATCCGATAATAGTGTGGTGGAATGCGTCGCCATGCACGCCATAGCGTCGAAGCAACAGGTACAGATTTTAATGTCAAAGTTGTTGGAGGGCACGACTCTACAAGCCTCTTAAAGCGCTTATAGCTCCTATCAGCCATGCAAAAGAGCACATATAAAACAATCATTAGATGGACATTGTAGTGCTCATTTTTCGTTTTACTCCAATGCTTTGGTACGTCGTGGTTCCGTAAAAATTTAAGAGTCTTATCAACAACTTTATTAAGTTCTACATCATAGGTTCTTTTATGCATTATGGTGGCTCCACCACCCCAATCTTAGAAATTTGATTGGGACTGGAGCCCCTTATATTTTTCTAAAAAGAATTAACTTGCAATCGAGCCTATTTTGCAGTATTGTTCATAAATCCCCACTTAGGACAAGTTTTATAGAGTTCTATAAAAGAATATGGGCAAGAAAAGATTTAAATACATAAAAATTGTCTTTATTAAATAATGCACAAAAAAGGCTATACTAAACCAACAACTGAAGGCTCTTGTCCTTACTGCCATAAACATGTTAAATCGTTAGAAGATCATATTCACGACGAACACAGGATAGATAAAATACTGAAGAAAAAATAAATATTCCTTACCCAAACATTAATTGTCTATAAACTAGTTTAACCAAAGGTTTTTATATAATTTTAAAATCTCAAAGATTTAACGATTTCGTTATTATCTCAGTAAAGGCGTTATACTCCAACCTGGGCATCAGTTAAACCTTTTCTTTCTCTTATTTGCTTTATTATTCTTTCCTGATGTTCTTCTGGCAGTTTCTCATACATCTGGTCTATTAATGAAGAACTTCCACGACCGCCAGTTGCAGACCTTAAGTCAGAAGACCAGCCAAACATCTCTCCTACAGGCAATTTAGCTTTTATTATGGATAAGTTTCCTTCCTGCTGCGCGTCAAGCAGCTGACCTCGTTTATTAGAAATCAACTTAGAAATCTCTCCTAAATAATCTGATGGAGCTTCAATTCTGTGAATTTGGTATGGTTCAAACATTAAAGGCCTAGCAGTCATCATAGCACCCCTAATACCTTCTCTTACAGCAGGATAAACCTGAGCTGGACCACGATGAATAGCATCTTCGTGCAGTTTCATATCTGTTACCATGACTTTAACTTTTAAGCATGGTTCTCTAGCCAAAGGGCCAGAAGACATAACATCCTCAAACGTATCAAGAAGCATTTCCATAACTTCTCCAATATGTACTTGGCCTCGGGTCATATCCAGAAATACATTGCCATGGTAAACATCCTTTACTTTCAAAGCAGTCTTGCTGTCCATTCCGCACTCTACAAGCTTATCTCTTAATTCTAAATCTTTTTTCTTTATTCTTCCTTCCTGAATCTCTCCTTTTTTAATTAAATTTGAAATTGAATCTTCTAATGGCTCAGCCTTAAAAAAGAATAAATTGTGCTTGTTAGGGGTTTTTCCAATACCTTCTTGGCTAGGCTTTGTAATTGTCTCTCGATAAACCACTATTGGAGGACTTGTCTGGACTTCCACGCCTTTTTCTGTCTTAATTCTGTTTTCTATAAC
>JAHJDO010000066.1 GCA_018812485.1 bacterium
CTTATGATTGAGTTGTGCCTTTAGGCGACTGCAATAATGTGTCAAGTTCAAAAATGAGCCCACACACGAATAGATGAATGTCGCAACAGCCATTATTGCAAAAAAGTTATGGTACTATGCGGAAAATCCGCTAATGTCGTAAAAGCCTAACCTAAATTTTCCCATTTTCCCCATACAATGTGAGGGGAAAAGGAAAAATTTATGTTACAATAAGAGAACAGAATAAAAATGACAAGCTATAAAAATCGGCGAGGTTTAACATAGATGAAAATCTCATTTGTTACAAGTGTTATTTTTCTTGTGATATTTACAGCTTGTGGAACAGATGCTGAAGCACCTACTACTACACCCAAAGAAACAGAAGCATCACCCGTCCCAACAGAAACACAATCAGAACCAACACCAGCAGAACCTGTGGAAGAACCAATGCAATTAATTAATACATGCTGGCTTTTTCGCTGTTTCCCTTTTGATGATGGTCTAGGACAAGAGATTGGTGTAGATCAAGAAAATGATGAACCAACCATAATAGGGGGTTGTAATGGACATGAAACAGTATCCGTAATAGAGGATGATTTTAGGTGGCCCAATCAGTATAAACATATGGATGGATATTGGAAAAAATGTGAGTGTAATACCTATGAGCAAAAGAATCAAAGAATTTGTGAATGGACAGTACAGCCAGAATTACAAGATCCTGTTGAAGAATCAACCACAGATCTCCCAGGAAGAATATTAGATAACGAATGTCCAGCACCTAATCCCTGGAATTTTAACCATAGACGTATTATTGATGCTTTTGTGAATAATCCACAGCAACTACATGAGGGAGTATATTATGGTGAATACCCTATAGGAGATCCATGGATCCATACATTTAAGATGGATCTTAATAATATAGATTTATATGTTACCCCAAACAAGCCTACAATGATGACAAGCACTTTTTTAGCAACTGCAAGTACAATATTTGAAGAACCAGGTTTAACACTAGATATTGCGGTAAATGGGAATGGTTTTGATGAAAATTCTCCACATAAGCCAAATGGGCCGCATATTTCAAATTTTAATGTGCATCAATGGAAACCCGACCATGTACCAGACTCTCACCCAGCATTAGTAGTGTACGGTGATGGTTTTGTCGATATGTGTAAGGCAAATGAGTTTGATGATGATTGTCAATTCGATGAACAAGAACATATCCGTAGTGATATTAAATATGCTGTTGGAGGATATCCACATTTTATTAGGGATGGGAGCATTGTTAAACGATATACAGATTTTAGTGAGGGTGGTAAAGTTGAAATTATAACACCTGATGCAAGGACATCTGTTGGTGTGGATCATGAAGAAAATGTGCTAATATTAATTGTTGTTGAAGGAGATGATTCAGAAAGAACAGGTCTTAGCTATGCAAGACTTGCATGTCTACTTTATCTGCATGGAGCTACAGAAGCTCTAAATCTAGATGGCGGTAGCTCAACTACATTAGTTACAAGGGATGGATTAATAATAGATGATCCGGATGACGATGTAGATTTAATTGTCAATTCAAATGGTAATCATCCGTATCCCGCGGCAGTCAAGAATCATTTAGGAATTAAGTTTAAAAAATCACAGACAAGTAGTAGAGTAGTTGTAACCTAATGTAGCTGTAGCAGTAAGCCAAAATGAATGAAGCAAAAATAAAAAAAATATCATCTATGTGCACTTTTATTTGCTTGTTTACCATTTCTTTCTTTTTAGCCTCATGTGGTGGAGGGGCACCTGCTGAACCTGCCGAGCCAGCAGAAACAGCAATACCTTCACCAACGATAACACCAACACCAACACAAACTGCCACTCCAACACCAACGATAACACCAACTGAGGAACTTGGAAGATATTGCATTGGAGAGGGTGGCTTATGGGATGGAGACGAAGAAAGTCCTGGAGATGAAGAATTATGCAAGGATGGATATCTATATTATTGCTTAGATTCTTGTGATGCAAATAGCTGTACAGGGCGGTGTAAAATTGATATATGCAATATTGATGGAGCAGAAGTAGAAATTGTGGAAAAATTTTCAACAATTACTGTTAGTACTAAATTTCTCTGCCATGGTATCGATGGATGGGAAAGGTTAAAAGGTGTGCCCATTGAATCTGCAGAAGAACCTACAGAGACACCTACACAAGAACCCACATCAGAGGAACCTTCAGATTATCAATTTTCTTCTCCAAAAGGGAGGGTTTTTTTCAATGAAGAGGGAGCGCAATATAATTCTGATATTAATTCAAATAAAGGCATCTTAGTAATAACTGCAGAAAATGCAGGATTAAAAATAACAA
>JAHJDO010000067.1 GCA_018812485.1 bacterium
AACGAATGCTACATAAAGAAACTCAGGGGGAAAGCCGTGTGAGGGAAAACCGCACGCACGGTTTGGTCTATGAGGTGAAGGCATGGCTTCTAAACAGGGCGTCCTTTACTTTAATAGAACTTTTGGTTGTAATAGCAATCATAGCGCTTCTCTCATCATTGCTTCTGCCTGCGCTTGTTGGTGCAAGAGAGATGGCAAGAAGGATTAAATGTGTGAGTAATTTGAGACAATTGGGACTAGCAATACAGATGTATGCCGATGATTGGAATGAATGGCTTCCTCCCGGGACGGTTGCGGGAACCACATGGTTTAAGAACCAATCGTTTGCAAGTTATCTCGATTTAAATGTTGAGGGACTTTCATGGAGTGAGCTTAGAGATTTTGGAATTTATCATTGTCCTTCTACTGACTATGGGATTCAAACATCTTTGACGGGAGCACAGGCAACAAATTACGGAATCAATGGAGAAGCTGTTGGAGCCCTTACAGCAAATCATCGACTGGCTGAATTTTCTCAATCTAGTAAACTAATGATTTTTGTTGATGTTGATTGGGATACTGCTGGAGCCTTTTGGGTTGATACTGATAATATACCAATAGCACATCGTCACAACAATGGAGCTAATCTTGTATTTCTGGACGGCCATGTGGAACATTACACAGATATTGATATCCAAAATATTCCAACAAATCAGTTAGATCCATTCTGGGGTCGTCAAGGGAATTAGCAATGAATTATTTTGTGAAGATAATAAGCAAAGTACGGGCAATACCAAGTGAAATAATGGCTAAAAAGTAGTGGGGGGGGGGTGATGTGTCTGTAGCGAATTTATTGGTTATTCAAGGCAGTTGACGCTGCACTGTTTTGAAAAGATAGGGTAAGCAGTGGAAAAAGAGAAAAGAGAAAGGAGATTTTTAGATGTTTAAAAAAATAAGTATGAGCATTATTGTGTGCCTTTCAGTTTTAGCGTGTAGTGTGTTACAGGCTGATATGCTTAAATTTGAGGAAGGGAAAGGGGATCGCACAAAATCTACATCCGGGGATTTAGAATTCGAAATATCAGGTGCAGAATGGATTCAAGGTAAAGAAGGACTTGGATTAAAGTTTGATGGAATAGATGACTATGCCTGTCTTATTTCTCCAGGGGAACCTGAACATAAAAAAGGTATAGCTGTGTCAGCTTGGGTTTATCCAGCCAGTGTAACTGGGCAAACACATGTTATTGTAACTAAAGTAAGTGAATATGCATTGTCAATTTTAGGAGGCAAAGTACTTTGCAGTGTATATATTAATAAAAAAGAATATAGAATAACTGGGAAAGTACGCCTTAGTCCTAATAGATGGTATCATCTTGCATTTGAATATATTGCAGAGAAAGGGGAGATGACGCTTTATATTAACAGGGAAATTGATACAGTGATGGTTTTAGAAGGCGTAGAAACCCCTGCAATTATTGATATAAATAGATATTTACTTACCATAGGTACTTATAAATATTCTCTTGAAGTAAAACCTGCAAATTGTTTCGAAGGCATAATTGACGAAGTTGAAATTAGTGAACAACTTAACTTACAGGAAGCTGTAATGAAAGATAAATATAATTGTTGGGAAGAAATAGAAAAAAAATTCACTGTTGAAAAAAACTGTTTTATAAATATTGATAATAATATTTCTACACTAAACAATAAAAGATTAGGTGTTGTATTAGAAAAAAGTGGATTAAACTGCAATATTACTGGTCTTTGGGATATTGAAAAGAAACATAATTTTGCAGGCTTTCCACTTGAACTCAAAAATTTATGGGCATTAGAGCTTTTAGATAGAAATGGAAATTTTTCACTTTTTGAAGAGATTACAACTGGAACATTTGAATGGTCTTCAGAAAAGAATAAAGACTATGCAAAAATATTGCTCCGATGGAAGGATATAAATGTTTATAAAGATAAAGGTCATTTTAACATAGATGTTGAAATAAAAATCCCATATGAGAACCCCTTTTGTTACTGGAGGATAAATTTAGATAATCATCTTGAAAAAAATGCAATCGTAAGAGTAGTCTTCCCCAGGTTTAATCTTTGCAGGAAAATAGGAAAGGACAGTTATGACGATTATCTTGTTTATACTAAAGGTCCAGGGAGGCTCATTAGAGATCCAACAAATGAATTACAGATATTGCCAGATACACCTGCATATCCAAGCTGGAATCAAGCTATGCAGTTTACATTGTTTTATGATGAAAATATAACAGGCCTATATATGGGAGCGCATGATCCACAAAACCTACAAAAGACACTCAGGTGGGATAAATTATCTAGTAAAGTTTTTAGTTATGAACTTATAAATTTCCCGGAAGACATTGATATAGCTGGGAATGACTACAAAATGGACTATGATGCAGTCGTAGGAATATTTGACGGAAACTGGTACGATGGCGCTATGATATATAAGGACTGGGCATTGAATCAAAGATGGGTAAAAGCAGGACCTATTTATAAAAGAGATGATATACCAAAATGGTTTAAGGATCTTGGCCTTTGGATTGTTGGTGGGTTATCTTATAATCCTGATATAAAAGAGATTAAAAAAAAGGACTATTTGAGACTGACAAAAGAAGAGCTTTATGAGTATAAAGGATCTGTCGATGTTGAGCTCACTGTGAATGATATAAAAAAGATGTCAGATTATTTTCAAACATCACTTTGCTTATGGACAAGCTGGGGATGGAGCACGGGATGGTATTTTCCACAATTTTATATGAGGAGAAATATTCCTGAATGTGTAAGTTCCTTACATAACATTGGTGTTTATTGGAATCCGTATTTAGATTTCCGCCGCTTAACAAAAGGCTTATCTTTATGGGAAAAATTCGGCAAGTATTCAACTATAAATCGCTTTGGCGAACCAAATTCTAGTGCATTGCGTGGAGAGGCTGATGGGCTTATGTGTCCGTATGCGAAAGAGTGGAGAGATGTATGTATTTCCCAACTGATGGAGTTGGTAGAAAAAGCTAAAATAGATGGCTGTTATATAGATGAACTGGCTTCTTCAATTTCCCAATTATGTTACAGTAGAGGGCATGGCCACAAACCTGGTGGAGGTGGATACTGGACAGAAGGGGTGAGAGCATTTTTAAGAGAGATACGCACAGAGGCAAGAAAAGTAAACCCAGATTTCATTATGAGTGGTGAATCGTTTTGTGAAATAGGGATGGATTTGTTAGATGCTCATCTGATGATTGTTTCTGATCATCAGCAAGATATACCTTTAGTCATGGCAGTTTATCATCCTTTCGCAATATGTTATGGTAGAAACTTTGGGTATTTTACAGATAAAAGTTATAATAAAAAAGGAAGAGATTATAAATAGGAGTTTTTTTCAAAACTAGCTCAGGAATTTATTTGGGGACAGCAATTAGGATGGCTTCGTTGTGACAAAATACTAAATTATAATGAAGGAAAAGAATATTTAAAAAATGTTGTTAAAATTTATGAAAAAGAAAAGAAGTTTTTGCTTTTTGGTGAGATGATGAGACCAATTAAAACCACAAATAATGTTCCTCATTTAACCCATCGATGGAGTGGAGGTCGTCATAGTTATCATTCTATTAATCTACAAGTAGTTTTAATTAGTGGGTGGAAGGCATATGATGGTTCTATTGGTATTGCAGGTATAAACTTTTCCCAAGAACCCCAATTAATATGTTTTAATTTAGATCTCAAAGATACGGATATGAATAACGAATATTATAGAATAGTATTGGTAACTGAAAATGAAAAATTCGAAATAGGTTCATCACGAGAGCCAGCATTAGAGTATAAAATATGTATGCCTCCTAGAGCTGCAAGGTTTATAGAAATAAACAAGATAGATTCTCCTTCAAATAAAAAACTGGCTATATTGACAGATATACAAAATATAGGATTCCCCGAAAAAGAAGCAGAAATAAAGATAAAATTGGTTAACAATCATAATGATTCTATAAAGATTATTAAGGCAGTTTGTGAGATTCCAGGAAATAATAATATAATTTTAGACGATAGTTACATTATCAAAGAGAATGAAATAAAAATAATAAAGTTTAATTTACAGATTCCTATGGATTGTTCTGGCGGTGATATATATAAAACAAAAGTAAAATTTACATATTCTTTAAAAGAAAAATATTTAACTGAAGTGCAAGATTTAGGGCTATTTGTAGCAGAGCCTTTAGCTGTTACAATTGATGAGACCCTTGATTTGGTAAAAGCAGGAGAAGAAGCAAATATAACTACATACATCCAAAATTTTACTGATAAAAGTTTAGATGGTATTTTGAGAATAATCTTTCCAGAAGAATGGGGATATAAAACCCCTAAAGAAATCCCTTTTTTTGTTAAAAAAGATTCTTTATATAAAGAGGTTTCTTATAATATCAGATTGCCAGATTGGATAGGTGAAATAGAGTCAAAAGCAAAGGTAGAAGTTTTATTTAATAATAAGATATTTTGTTCAAGAGATGTAGATATCTTTGCAGATATAAGCGTTCCAATAACCCTTTGTAAGAAGGCAAAAAAAGATATTAAGATAGATGGTAATTTAGATGAATGGAATAATGCTATACCTATAAAACTTGATTCTAAAGAACATAATAAAATAAAAACATGGGAAGGGGAAAATGATTTAAGTGCAGTTGCATATACTCTATGGAATGAAAAGTATTTATATTTTGCAGCTGAAATCAGGGATGATAAGTTCTGTCAAAATAATGGAGATGGATCTTCATGGAATGGAGACGCAATACAGATTGGTTTTGATAACTCGTTAGATAAAACTAATAATGATCCATTTGTATCAGAATTTGTCCTTTCCCTTGTAAAAGACAAAAATTCAGTATGGCAGTTTCAACCTAAGAGCGGTAATAATAGAGATGTAAGGTCAGTTATAAGAAAAACTGATTATGGTTTGGTGTATGAGGCTGCTTTCCCATTGGAAACTATTACATATTGTAAATTTAGAGATGGGTTGGAAATGGGATTTAATTTTACAGTGCACGATGATGATGGAAGTGGTTTTAAAGGTTGGTTAGAATGGACACCCGGTATCTGTGGAAAGCATGATGAGAAATTATGGGGAAAGTTGATTTTAAAGGAGTAGAAATTAATTCTTTACAGGCTGAATAGTGATATTTTTTATAGTGCAGTATTGGGGGGAAGACAGCTTTAAAGCATGCGGGATTGGTTGTACAAAAGTAAGGCGACAGGAGGCATGGAATAGATCCAGATAACAAAACGAGTAACTTTTTTCATATTAGATTGCCTTCTTTTTTTTTGTATTTTGCTTTATTCTACACACGAGGTAGAGAGGCAAGCTAATTTTTAGTAGTGTATTGGAATACGATAGGTTATTAGAAAATTACTAATAATATTTTGGCAATACGTACTACAAATGAAGGAGATGCATTATGCGTATAGGACTTATTGGAGCGGCGTCACTTGGTGGAGAACATTATTACAATTTGCTTGAGGGCGTTATTGATGGACGGATTGAGGATATTGTGCTCTGTGATAACAATCCGAATTTTAAGCCTGTGGAAATGGTTGAGTTTTCCAATATATATTCCCTTCAAGCTAAAAATTCAATTTCTAGTGCTCCAAAACGCATTCAGATGTATCATAACATCTACAAGAATCTCAAGGAAAAATTTCCCGTTTACTATAATGATTACAAAGAAATGCTTGAGAATGAGAATCTGGATGCTGTTATCATTGGCACTCCAAATTATCTTCATGCTGAAATGGCTGTAGAGACACTCTCTCGCAAAATTTCTACTCTATGCGAGAAACCGTTAGCTGTTTCAATAGCTGAAGTCGATCGTATTTTATCTGCTGCTCGTAAGAACGATACATTGCTGCAGGTTGGGTTAGAAATACGTTATCAAAAATTATTTTCGTTTTTACGTGAGAAGCTTGATGATAATATTCTTGGCGATTTAAAGATGGCATGGGGCAGGGAATTTCGCGGTGACTGGAAAGCTGATCCCGGGACAATTGATACAGGAGACGGACTTAATCGTAACTGGCGATTCTCACAACGACATAGTGGAGGCTCTATTCTGGAAAAGCTCTGTCACGATTTAGACATAATGTATTGGCTTATCGGGTCTAAACCGGTTAAAGCTACGGCATATGGAGGAATAGACTTTTACGCACCAGATAGCCGTGACACGATTGATAATGCAGTATTTATTGTTGAGTATGCAAATGGTGTGAGACTCAATTTTGAATACTGCATGTTTGCGCCTTATCATGGAAGATTTAAGGGGCGTTACATGGGGTTAATTGGCACAAAAGGGATGCTTGATATTGACGAACGAGCAGGATGCGTGCAATTCTATGAAAAAAAACGGCTAAAGAAGATGGTTACTACTTTTGATAATCTTGATCTCCCAACTCTTCCCGGTCACCACCAAGGAAATTCAACTCTTCTTGCATTCAATGACTTTTATGAGTATGTAACCAAAGGAGCCAAAAAAGCGCGTTATAATCCGGAAGATGTACGGGTTAGCACTCATCTTTGTCTTGCCCTGGAGGAATCCATAAAACGTTCAGGAGAAACTATTAATTTGGAATCATTTTAAAAGAAAGGATATCATATGAAAGAGAAAATGAACATTGTCGTGGTTGTTTTGGACACATTGCGTGCTAAACATCTTGGATGTTATGGAAACACGAAAATTCGCACTCCGAATATTGATGCATTTGATAAACGCAGTGTACGTTTCACGCGGGCATATCCTGAAAGTCTTCCTACTATTCCTGTGCGGCGCGCATTTCACACAGGCCGTAGAGCTTATCCGTTCAGGGACTATAAACCACTAAAATGGGGTACAGTCTATCTTCCAGGTTGGCAGCCAATGGCTGACGAGAAAGACACACTTGCTGAAAATTTGGCTGATGCAGGATATCAAACAGGCTTTGTGTGCACCACTCAGCACTGCTGGAACCCTGGATACAACTTTCAGAGGGGATTTTGGCAGTGGGAATTTGTGCGCGGCTACTCAGGCGAGGATCGCTGGCATTCGCCTTTCTCAGTGCCGCGCAGCTCCATTAGACATTATGGAGATTCGGATGAACTGATGAAACGTCCCCACGCAGGTATGGGAGCGCCGATGGTTCTCGCTAACCGCGGATGTGTCATGAAAGATGAGAAAACCGCAACAGCCAGAGCTTTCAAATGGGCCTGCAAGTTTATGGAAGATAATCGTAAGCATCCATTCTATCTTATGATTGATTCCTTTGCTCCTCATGAGCCATGGGAAGCTCCTGAGAAATATTATTTGATGTACGGAGATCCCGATTACGATGGAGTCAAGTATCTTTCCGCACACTATGGTCCTGCAGATGACTATTCGGAGAAAGAGATTGAGTATATGAAAGCCCAATACTCAGGTTTGGTCACCCATGTAGATCGCTGGTTTGGAGAGTTACTTCACAAGCTGGACTCTCTTGGGCTGGCTGGAAACACAGCAGTTCTGTTTATCAGTGATCATGGCACTAATTTCTGCGATAATCCTCGGAATGTAATAGGCAAACCTGCAAACGCTATGTATCCGGGCGTTATGCAGTTGCCTTTCCTTGTACGTACGCCGGATGAAGCAAATGCAGGAAGTGTTCGCAATGAACTGGTTTACAATCTTGATTTAACGGCAACGGTATATGACTTGGCAGCTATAACGTCAAAAGATGGAATCCATGGACAAAGCGTTCTTCCTCTGGTGCAAGACACTGAAGGATGGAAATTTAGAGATTACGTTACCTGCCGATATACAGATTCGCTTTGCTACATTGATAATGATACATGGGCTCTCGGCAATATTAACGGGAAGATGCAGGAGGTCTTTGACTTAAAGTCTGACCCGAACTGTGTGGTTATGCTTGACAAGAACGATGCGCTTTCTAGATGGAAGAATGCATGGGAATGTCTTTTGCAAGATGCCGGCGGTAATTTCCCTGACTATCGCGGCGAAAGAATAACAGATGCGCTTGGACGAAAGCGTTACACTTATAGAAAAACAGTTATAAAGGAGGCATAAAATGTTTATAGACATCCATGCTCACGCATTTAAAAATCATCCGTCACTTCTGGGAAGGCGGCTGTTTTCAACTCCGGAAGAAGTTATAAAACGATTTGATGAGGCAGGCATAGAAAAGGGAGATCTTCTTCCTATTGTCAGGCAAACCGCTAAGAAACTTTTTGGAGTATAAGGCAAAAATAAATCGAAGAAGAATGGACGGATAAGTAAGAAGTTTGTATCATGCGGAATATTTTATTTGATAGAATAGAAATTATTGAATGGTGATTTAAGAGGATATAACCATGTACGGAAAAATAAATCTTAAACCTTCGAAAAAAACTGTAGTTAATTCTCTAAGCGCATGGGTTTTTAGTTATGCAGTGGGTGACATCGGCTTCAAACGTGGAGGAAAACTACTTATTTGCATGCGCCATTCTAGCGACTGGTCAAATCCTCAGTTTGATAGCCCACAAGATGAAGGATATACAACCGTTAAAAGCAATAAAAAGGTTAAATTTACCGCTGAATTTAGCGCATGGAAGAATTTTGCCTATCACCCATGGCAGCATATATTAGAAATAACATTACAGAAGAGAAAATTAGAAAAAGGAGATAATATTACGATAAGTCTTGGAGATAGGAGTTTAGGATCTCCAGGAATAAGGGCACAGTCTTTTGCAGAACCAGAGTTTAAATTCAGAGTTTTTGTAAATCCAGACGGAGAAGGTAAATTTCACGAATTAAAGGATAAAAGTCTTCATATTCCTTTAGTATCTGCGCCCTTTTCTGAAGTTAAAACAACACTTCCAAGCCAACCTGCAGAAGGATATTTAGGAAGAATAAATATATGTGCATTGGATCAATACGGAAATACAACTGCTCTTCCTAAAGGAGAAAAAATAATATTTATAAATGATAGAAAGAAAATAGGTATAAATGACAGCAGTAAACAAAGGATTGAAGTATTAGGAAATATTTTACAACACGCAAAGGATAAGACAATTAGAGTAACTCTTTATATGCCTGACATTAATCTCGAAATAAAGAGCAATCCTTGTATAGTAACTAAAACCAAAAAGAAACTTCTTTGGGGAGAGATTCATGCTCATTCTTATCTATGTGATGGTATTCGTTGGCCTCTTGAGCTTCTGCAGTTTGCGAGAGATGAAGCCAGACTTGATTTTGCAGCTGTTTCCAGTCATGATTGGGAGCTAAATGAAGATATTTTTAATAAACTAAAAATAATAACTAATAAATTATATTCTTCAGGTAAGTTTACAACCTTCTCAGGATTTGAATGGTCAGGTCAGGCTAAAAATGGAGGAGACCATAATATATACTTTGCTGATTATGATGGAGAATTACTTTCATGTGGTCATACTCAGTATAACTACAAAAAATATTATTCAAAAAGGTTACCTAATAGTCTTATGCCTCCATGGATCAAACCATGGATGTTAAAAAAAACGCCTTATGAGAATCTCAAAAATGTTTATTCAAAGTTAGAGAATTGTAATGCAATGATTATCCCCCACGGTGGAGGTAGGTGTGCAAATCTCGATTATCATCATCCGAAATTGGAACCAATTCTTGAGATAACTTCATGTCATCAGACATATGAAAAATTGGCATGGGAATCACTTCAAAGAGGATATAGGATGGGATTTATAGGCGGTAGTGACGATCACAGAGGAAACATAGGAGACAGTCATTCTACATTGAGAACCAAAAACCTTAACCTGCCCCAACACAGCGGACTTGTCGCTGTATATTCAAATGAATGTACCAGGGAAAGCATTTGGTCTGCGTTTTTCAGAAAAGAGGTTTATGCTACTACAGGAGCGCGAATAGTACTGGATTTTACAATAAACGGGCACAGGATGGGAGCTTCTATAAGACAATCAAAAGCTGAAAAGCCAAGATATATCAGAGTAAGGGCATCTGGAGCTGCTCCTATAAGGTGCGTTGAAATATGGAGAAATGCAAAACCTCTTATGTCATGGGAGAGAAACTATCTGGATTATGAAGTTGAATATAAGGATAAGGAGAGCATGGATAAAATTAAGTGGGATAACTGCATTCTGAGTGGAAAAGAAGTAAGACCATGTTCTTCTGTATCAGGCATCCCAATCAAAAGAGCAGAAACCGTATATTATGTAAAAGTGATACAATTTGATGGACATACAGCGTGGTCAAGTCCTATCTGGATAGATTTAGGATAAATAATAATGACATCTAAAGAACGTTTTAAGACAATTTTTGAGTATAATGGAGAGTTTGACAGACATCCTACTACACACTATGGAACACCGGAGATAATTCAAGAACTAATGGATTATTTCTCTGTCAATTCCCATGAAGAATTAAGATGTATTCTAGGTGATGATTTTAGAACAATAGCGCCTAAATATATAGGCCCTGAGCTAAAAAAATATGAAGATGGAAGTAAAGAGGGATTATGGGGTGAAAGGTATAAAAATATTTCCTATAAAGGAGGAGAATATCCAGAAGCCGTATATTTACCATTCAAAGACGTGAGAGACGTTAAAGAGCTTAAAAAATTCAGGTTTCCATCAGCAGATTGGTATGACTATTCTAATATTCCATCTGAGTGTGAAAGGGTTAAAGACTACATAGTAACTTGTGGTGGCGCAGGAATTATGGACTTTATGAATGGAATAGCAAGGTGTAGAGGCGTTGAACAAGTGTTACTTGATATAGGGCTTGAAGATCATGTATTCTTAGAGCTCATGCAAAGAAGACACGAGTTTTTTATTTCTAAAATAGAGAGAATTTTGAAAGCAGCTAATGGCAAGATAGATGTATTACATATTGGTGAAGATTATGGAAGTCAAAGAGGTCTGTTAATAAGCCCGAAGAGTTTTGATCTTTTATTTGCTCCAAAACTGAAAGAATATATTGATCTCGGGCACAAATATAACGCTAAAGTTATGATGCACTGTTGTGGTAGTTGTAGGGATTTGATACCCAGATTTATAGAATTGGCCCTGGATATACTTGAAGAAATCCAATCTGATGCTGTAGGCATGGATACTAAAGAATTACATCATGAATTCTATGGCAAGATTGCTTTCTGCGGCAGTATAAGCGCTCAACATCTATTACCATTTGGCACTATTGATGAAGTTATAAAGGCAGTAAACTTGAGAAAAGAACTGTTTGCTAAAGGCGGATTGATAATTGCTCCAGATCATAACATTCAGGTTGGCACACCAATAGAAAACATAATAGCAATGTATGAAACTATTGGAAGTTTGAGAATATAAAAGCCCTAAAATCCTCCTAGTTTTTCTTAAAATTGTCATAGCTTATCTTTCTAAGTTAAATCATAATCAAGACAGCAAAGGCATAAAGTAACAGAAGCACAAAGAATAATGAAAAACTAAAAAGAGGAGAAAATTATGAATCAAATACAAAAAACATTTAAAAATCCAGGCAGAGATTGGCGTGGAGCGCCGTTCTGGAGCTGGAATGACAAGCTGGAACAAGCTGAACTTAGAAGACAGATAAGGGAGATGAAAAAAGCCGGCATGGGTGGTTTTTTCATGCATTCCAGGGTTGGTCTTATTACAGAATACCTGTCTCGGGAATGGATGAAGATGACAAAAGCATGTATTGATGAAGCTAAAAAAACCGGAATGAACGCATGGCTCTATGACGAAGACCGCTGGCCAAGCGGAGCAGCAGGGGGAATTGTTACATCAAAGAATAAAAAACACAGAAACAAAGGTGTGGTCTTTAGAGAAATCCCTTCAGAAGATGCTAAGAATATTAAAGAGAAAATATTGGTAGAAGTCATACCCAATGTCAAAAACAAGTTGTTAGTTGCAACCTTTGAATATGCTCCTGACAGCCCTTGGTACAACGGAGCGTCATATCTTGACACAATGAGTAAAGAAGCAGTTCAGGGATTTATTAAGGTTACACATGAAGCTTATTTGAAGGAAGCAGGTAAAGAATTTGGCGGAGTAATACCGGGAATTTTTACTGATGAGCCGAATTATCTCAATTTCAGAAATTATGATAAATCAAGTATAGAAGCGCTTTTTCCATGGACAGATAAACTCCCAGAATATTTTAATTCAAGATGCAATTACAGTATTATTGATAATCTGGCTTCTCTGCTGTATGAAACCGGTGATTTTAAAAAAGTTCGATACGATTACTGGAAGTGCGTAACAGAACTATTCCTTAAGAATTTTTCCGAGAATATTTATAACTGGTGCGAAAAACACAATCTTCAACAAACAGGGCATTACCTTGCAGAACAAACTTTGGAGTACCAAACTCGCTTTATAGGCGCAGCAATGCCACATTATATGTATATGCATCAGCCGGGGATAGATATTCTCACAGAAAGCATATCGGAAATCCTTACAGTAAAACAGTGTTCATCTGTCGCAAATCAACTTGGGCAAAAAAGAATCCTGTCAGAACTTTATGGATGCACAGGCTGGGATTTCAGTTTTGAGGGGCAGAAATGGGTTGGGGACTGGCAGTATGCGCTTGGTGTAAACTTCAGATGCCAGCACCTGTCTTTATATTCTCTAAAAGGATGCAGAAAAAGGGATTATCCTGCTTCAATCCATTATCAATCTCCATGGTGGAAGTATTACAAGAAAGTGGAGGATTATTATGGCAGACTGAGTTTTATTCTGTCTCAGGGAAAGGCTATAAGGGATATTCTGGTTCTTCATCCAATAGGAAGTGCATGGAGCGTATATCATCCAAAAGGAACCGAAGCATTGAACGAATTAGACGAAGAATTCCTAAATCTTTCAAAAATCCTTCTTGAGATTCACAGGGATTATGATTACGGGGATGAGATGGTAATCGAGAAATATGGAAAAGTAAAAGATGGGAAATTTATAATCGGAGAAGTTGGATACAAGGTGGTAATTATCCCCTGCTCTATCACATGGAATAGTAATACTTTTAAGCTACTAAAGGATTTTACCGCGCAAGGCGGAAAAATCCTGTGTATAGGAAAACTACCGGATAGAATAAATGGAAGCCTGAATAATGAGATAACTAAATTTCTAAAGAAAAATGCCCTGACAATAAGTAATACTAATGACGAAATAGAGAAAACACTCGATAAGGTCTTAAAAAAAGAAGTGCAAATTTCAGGTAAGAATAAGGATGATACAAAAGATATTATCTATCAGCTCAGAGAAATAAATAAAAAGAAATTTCTGTTTTTAGTTAATACGAACAGAAAAATGGGGCTTGATCTTACGATAAAGATGAATGGGAAAGGTGTTTTTAAAAAATGGGATTCTGAAGCTGGGGATGTATGTGAAATTGAAACTACAAACACAGCAGGATATGCTGAAACAAAACATCACATATATCCGACAGGTTCGTTGCTTCTATCATTAGATCCAGAGAGGAAATCAAAAGCTGTGAAAAGAAAGAAAATGGAGACACGAAAGGCAGCAGTTTTAGAGAATAAGTGGGACATTGAGCTGTCTCATATGAATGCTCTGACACTTGATTTTTGTAGATACAGGATAAAGAATAATAAATGGAGCAGAATGCTCCTCCCTGTATGGAAAGCTCAGGAACAGATCAGAGAACACTTTGGATTGCCTGAAATAAAGAGTAACAGTGGCGTTCAATTCTGGAAAGCATACAAGAATATGAAAGACTTAGGCAATGCAAGAGTCTCTCTAAGATTTGAATTCTTGTCAAATCTTGCTTCTTGTAAAAATATCAATTTGTTGATTGAAGAACCGCAAAACTTTGATATTTTTATTAATAACAAAAAGGTTATGTATAAAAACCCTGAGTGGTACATTGATATAAGTTTTAAACTAATCCCTATAGCCAAATATCTGGGAAAGGGGGAAAACGAAGTTTTGCTTGTGACAAAGAAGTACAGACAGGACGTTGAACTGGAAAATTGTTATATACTCGGTGACTTCAGTGTTAATAAGGATAATCTTGTTCTTGAAAAATCACAAAATACAATCAAAACAGGTAATTGGGTAGAACAGGGCTTTCCGTTTTATCCGGGTTCAATAACGTATAAACAGGATGTATCTGTTGATAAGAAGAAAAACAGGGAATATATACTCAAGCTTAATAAGCATAAGGCAGTGATAATAAATATAAAGATAAACGACAGACAAGCCGGTCTTTTGTGCTGGGAGCCTTATGAACTGGATATTACAAAACTTCTTGAGAAAGGCACTAACAGAATTGGTCTTGAACTTGTTGGAAGCTTGAGAAATATGCTGGGTCCACTTCACTACAAAGGCAAATTAAAATCAGTAGGTCCTAGACATTTTTGCAATGAGGAAAAATGGACAGATAAATATAAGTTTGTATCTTATGGAATATTTGGTAAAGTAGAAATTATCGAATATAACAAAACAGGAGATTGAAAGAATGGAAGTAGATAAAAACACCTTGAAGCAACTCCCAAAATTTCAAGGATATCTTGAAGGGAAAGAACTTGATGCGTTTTTTGAAACATACGAGATAAAGTTCGCTGCAGGACATTGGATATAACAGTATACCAAGGTCAGCTCTTCTTTATAAACGCACCCAAGTTTTTCTGTCAAAATTATAATGTTTTATTACCCTGGCAGGAATACCGGCTACAACACTATAATCAGGAATACTTTTAGTTACGACTGCGTTGGATCCGATTACGCAGTGCCTCCCAATTACTACGTTGGGCAAAATGCATGCTCTTTCTCCAATCCAGGTGTGATCACCAATTGTTACTGGTCCCGGCACTTTTAAAGGTTGGCGAACCGGAGGAATATTAATGTCTTCATAACCGTGTATATTATCTGTAATATAGACACAGGGAGCAATCATGACCTCTTTACCTATTTTCATGTGCGTACAACAAAACAGGTGTATCCCATGACCAAAAGAAGTCCCGTTACCGACATCAAGCCTTGGCTCATATTGCGTATCACCATAAAAGGGAACTGCTCCAATCCATCCGTTGCTGTTAATGATTATATTTTTCCCGAAAAACATAAACTCTGGATGTTCGCATCTGAGCGGCGGCATAATAAGTGAACTTTCATCAAAAGCTCCAAAGTCACCCCTGGCCTTGGCAGTGAACTCGCGAGCAAACCCTAAACATTTCTGCCGTTCTTGTTCCAAAAAACCCATTGATTAATCCCTCAGAATTTGTTGCGTTTAGTCTTATACCTGTTCTCAATCTTAAGGACATACATGATGATCAGGCACCTTTTTTTGCGCAATAACACTACGAAGGAATTTCGATGTTTTGATTGCATCCCCAGCAGTGACTAACTCATCAATTTGAAAACGGTGCTCTTGGAGAATTAAGTCAAACTTCACCAACCATTCGATGCTTTCAGCAATTGCAGCAGCAGCATCTTCGCGATACGGATATTGATCCATACTTAACCAGCCATCGTAGTTGCAACGATCCAGCCAGTAGAGTGTCTCAATGTAGCACACCGTATGAATAGACCCGACAATCATGTCATCATCCCACACGCTGTAGTTATCATTGAAGTGCATGTGAAATAGTCTGTTGCCCGCACGCTGAGCCAGCACCACAGACTCTCCCACCACCTCACCGGCATTGAATGCGTGCCCAGTGTCAATAGTCACGCCAACATTCGCGCAGCCAGTTTCCTGAACCATAAGCAAAGTATCAGCCATCCGTGCAAGATAGGAATGAGTTCGCGGTTCTTTTGGCTTATATTCCAAGGCAAATTTCAGACCAGGATACTCGTTGCCAAGTATAGTTATTGCTTCACATAGCCATTGACGTTCTTTTTGATAGTCAGCCGTAAGCAAATAGTCATATCCATCCTGTCCCGGCCAAATATTAATAATTTCGCAGCCAAGGGTAAGGGCAACGTCGCACATCTGCCGCGTATAGTCTAATGCCTTTTTACGAACCACTGAATCTTTGCTGGAGTAGCTGCCTTTCCAATAGATGTTATCTGCAAACAGATCAGGAATAATTGAGACACATTGGAGGTTAAGGTCGCGGAGAACTTTCTTCATATCTGTAACATTGTCAGGACGGATATCCCATGTACCGACTAGTTCAATACCTATGACGTGCGGCAAAGCAGCTGCCTTTTCCAACATCTCCATTGTGGTTGGATTAGTCTTATAACTGCTACAAAATCTGTCACATGTGTTACCTAGATTCCCCAAAATCGCTGAGTATTTACGTTGCATTTAAATCCCCCCTTTATTTTTGCATTCTACTTCTCTTCTTCTATCTTCCTTTAATTTCCTATTTTGCAGAAATCTATTTACATTATTCAACAAATTATCCGCCATTCCATTTTTTCGCTATCATTTGATAATATCGGTTTTATTGCACTTGGGTGTCTAAGTTCCCCCATGATTTTTTTACCCTCCTTCCACCACTTTATTTCTATCTCGCCATGCGGTGTCGGGACCTTGCCTTTAGCACAATCGACAACGTTTGTCATTGGGCTCACGCTGAATTCGGCAAAACCATTTGTTAATGGTCTTATTCCCAATAAATAAGCCTGATAAAAATAAGCTGGTGTGGCAGACCACCCATGACAAAGACTGCCAGCGTAATTAAAGTCTAATTGTCCCTTGGCTGTTTCCCAAAAGCTGGTAGCTCCGCTATAAAGCATCTTTCCCCAGTCACTGCTGATCCTGTTGAAAACATACGCACTGTGATTGTCCCCATCCTTCAGTAAAGCTTCAAATTTATAGAATGATTGGCCAAAGGTGGTTTTAATCAAACTGCTATTATCATCAATAAGTCTGCTTCTTAATTCGTTTGCCCGGTCAGTTGGACAAACATTCGCCAGTAAAGCCAAAGCCTGTGTGAGTTCGGCAAAATGATTGTTAATAGTTTGCTTGCCCATATAGGTTTGATATGCTCTGGTGGAATTAGACCAAAATTTACTATTGATAGCCTCTGAGAGTGATTCAGCCTGCCAACCATATTTATCACTCAATGAATGGTTGCCACAAACACGAGCAATCTTTGCTCCTGCCCGCAGAGCTAATACCAAAAAGAGGTTTAATGGCGCATCGAATCTATCGTCCGCTGAATCACTTCCATTAGCGGCAAGAACGCCACCGTCTCCCTTTAAACCATCCGCCCAATCGTAGAAATGCCAGAATCTCTCTCCCTTGGGACTCGGCAGCAAACCCTCTTTAAAAGAATGCAAATAATCCGCCAGCATTCGGCGTACTTGAGGCAGGTATTGACAGGCGAAATTAACATCACCACTAAACAACAGATAGTCATCGAGGGCCAAAAACCAGGTCATGGTGAAAGATGGAATTGTAATATCAATTTTCGCCGGGGCACACATTTCCAGGTAACCATCATCCTTTAAACCTTTCCCCAATAAATCCCACGATACACGTGGGAAATCGTACTCTCCAAAGGCATAGTAGCCTGCTATGGCCTGATTACGTGAATCATTAGCATATAGTGCCTGCTCACGCCAAGGGCAATCTTCGTAATGCTCATGCATGCAAAGATGAAGGGTTCGACGTGATGTGTCGTAGATGTTGTTCACCAGATTGTCCGGGCAAGTAAATGAACCTCGCATTTTGAGGGGGTATTCTGACGGAATAATGCCGGCATATTTCAACGTAACGTCCCCATCAGTCGGACCTATATGCAGCTGAACGTATCGCCCTGCATAGCGATTTGCATAATGTGTGAACCGTTGTTTGCCTTGCCGGCAAATATACCTGGATGCAAAATTCCTGTTATTGATGGCTGCTCTGACCCGCAGGTCTTCTAAATGCTCTCCCATTGCTATGTCGACCACTGTGCCAACGGGGGCCGAAAGCTCTAAGTCAATAAAACCGCATTCTTCCCTTCCAAGATCAATGATGAGATAAACACCATTTTTAATAAGATTTCGCTCAGGAATTGTCACAGATCGAGCAAGAAGCTCATCGGGAAACTTGACATCTGAAAAAATTTCGCAATCCCGCCTGGCAGAAAGAAAATCTGCCTGCATCGATTGTGCTATAGTCAAATTCTCATTCCCAGCACTTAAAGAAAATCCCTGGGCAACAATTCTATGCGGCGGGCGCTTCTTAATCTCAAGCATTGGAAGAGGACGCGGCTGCGGTTTTTGGCGATCCTGCAAAACAGGAGTATGCCACTCCTGGTCCTGATTATAATCCAACTCCCGCCAACTATCCTCTTTTACAGCATTGTATTCAAAAACAAAACCCATCTGAACAGTTATTCGGGGCATCTGGTCATGACTGTAGGTCGGTGAGACGCGATACCGGGTCGCTGTACCGCTGGATACAGCAATTTCCCCATCAAAGTGTATTAAAAAAATTAAACCACCATCAGTATTGATATGTGAGAAATGATCTATACCTAAATAATGGACAAGCACCGTTAGAGAATTCCTGCCCTTCAATAGCACAGGGTCAATCCGAATATCTGAATATGTCTTTGAATCAGGATAATCAGTAAATTGTCCGGCGCCCACAAATTGCCCGTTAATCCAAGATGTAAAATTCGATTCAGAGCTTATCAGCAATCTCATATCTGATGGGACTTTCGTCAGCTCAAATTCATGCCGGAACTCAATATATTGATTTACTGTCTTTTTTTTCTCCGAGCACCAAACCCAGTTTGCACAATCCCATTTAACATCTTTATACCGCATTATCGAATCCTTTGTGCTAGCTGGGCATTTAAGATTTTCATTGTGATTCTCACAATATATCTCATAGGTGTTAAATAATCAAGCGATTGTCAACCACCCAAAATCCGACATTGATTTAAACATATCTCCAAATTTTGTCATTTCAGTCTTCAAAAACAGTTCAGAGGACAGAAAATAATCTTTATTTAGGCATTTTCTTTCTTATAAGACCTGACCA
>JAHJDO010000068.1 GCA_018812485.1 bacterium
TCCTCTTCGGAGTTTACGATTCCAAGAAGCCATCCATTGACTTCTTTTTCTGACTTGAAGTGAATTTGATTTTCCATAACCTGAGGCTTGCCTCAAAGAGCGGCTTTTATTTTTTTCACCGAACCGAGCTAAACCTCTGGAGCGGATTGCCTCTGGCAGAAAAAATTAAATGCTTAGCTCTGTGGTGTTAAGTGGAATATCAAAGAGAACAAGGACAGAAAAAAACAAGCAGATGCTTCTTGAGAATTAAAACAGAGAGGAATTAGGGAGATTTCAGATTCGCATGGGGATTAAACAATTTAGGTCAAGAGCAGAATTATGCTTTTAGGCTGTTTCCTTTGTGGTAAAATTAAATCAAATGAACAGAGAAGAATTCTTCAAGAACTGTAAGTATATTACTAAGGCTCCTGCTTCTATTTTTATTGAAGGCGACAGATTTTCAAAGAAAGCAAAACTTTTGCCGATTCCTCTCTATGCTTATGCGGGGATAGAAAATGGTAATTTTAAAAAGTTTGAATATGAAGAAATAACCAACGATGACAAGGAAGGGATTCACGAAGATCCAAATATAATAAGTTTAAACCCATCCTTTCTTAATAAAAATGATAGGGCCATTTACATTCCCATGTTTTTTGAAAAATTTAAAAGATTTTTTATATACAAAAAAATAGTCTATCCTGCAATGTTTGGTAAGGAAAACTTCAATGAAACCTCTAGAAAATGGGAAGAAATTGAAAAAGGGAAAAAGAAGGTTAAATTTGATTATTTTAAAATAAAAGTGTGGTCAGAAATCCCGTACAATATTGCCTTGAACGAAGCAAGTGCTATCGCTACTGCAATTGGTCTTCTTCTCGCATTGGAGTTTTATCCCTCTGGAAAGAGTAAGAATTACTTTAAAATTTTCAATGATTTAAGGACGCAATTTCCAGAAGGTGCCGTTGCAGATTCTGTTTTTATAAATATTTTTACTCGAGGATGGGCATTAGATTTCTTTTCTAACGGAGCAACAGTATTTGCTGCCTTATTGGGAATGAATCATGAATTAAAAATTATCGATTATGAATGTTTAATTTATAATGAATTTAAGAAGTTCTTTAGTCCCTATTCAAAAACAGAAGATATACCTGTTTATAAATCAGATAAAGAGTTTCCTATAAATTCCATCAATGAATATTCTAAGCAATGCACCAGATTGTTCTTCACGTCTAAAGATTATGGATTTCCTGCGTTTAGATGGGATTATTCTGAATTATTTTCTGAACCAGACGAAAAAGTCTCTATCTCAATCATTCGTAAGATACGAAAGATTAACGATGGACCGTTGGAGTATAAAGATGTTAAATGCCAATTAATATCTCCGTTTAGTTTTATTTTATCTGGCTCTTCCTCAGCTATAGTTGCCTGCGAGATGAATCCCGGGAAATTTATTTTTGGAAAATCAGAAGATCCATTTGAATATGATGTGATTTATAACTCCAGAAAACAGGGTTGGGGTTCCAAGGGCGCAGAAGTGATATATCTTGAAAAACTTAAAGATACAGAAAGAATTAAACCCCCAGAGCCAGAAGAGAAAATTAAAAAACCAACTCTGGAACTTGGTGTGGAAGAAGGCAGAGGTTATGTAAAAGTAAATGGAATTCCTATCTCGCAAGAGTTAACCAAACCAGAAATTTTATTGCTAAATGAATTGGTGCTGCGTAATGAAATCCCATGGTGCTATGGATTTATATGTTTCCATAAATGGCAAAAGGGTGTAAAAAATCCAAAAGCACAATTTCGCGTTGTGGTTTCGAGGCTAAACAAAAAAATTGGGCATGAGGCTATAGTTTTAAAGAAAATGGCAACCGGATTATGGTGTCTAAATAAAAATCTTGTAATCAAATCTTATCTTGAGGAATTGAAAGAAAGATATGAATCTATCAATAAGGAATCCCGCGAAGGAAAACATGTTATAGATAAAATAACAGATATGTTAAAAACCTATCCGGAATGTATAGAAGGAGTTGAGTTGCTTGCCAAAGTAAAAAGGCAAGGCATAGAAATACCAAAAGAATTAGAACTTGATGCTTATCAGCTTATTTCTTCAAAAGAGAATAACCTAAAAGGAGCAATTAGTTGCATACAAAAACATAGCGAGATAGACAAATGGCAAGGTATATGGCAAGAGGCAAAACCTCATTTAGAGAAACTGGTGTTGGAGTATGAAAAACTTTGCGATTATCTTGACATTCTCACTAAGCCATCATTAAAGATTCTCGAAAAAGAAGTTGACGTAACAAAAAAAACAGAATCAATAAAGAAAGAAGACAATGTTTGTTCCAAAATAATCAGACTTATTAAATTTGCTGGTGAAGGAACCCCCAAGGAGTTGGGTGATAACCCCTTTTTAAAGCAATTAGTAACTGCCGATGAAATCAAAGATGTTATTGAAAAAACAGTAGTCTTTGCAAATGCATACATAAAAAATCAGGAAATAAGAATGACTCTTCATGATATTAGGCATGAAGTACTCTTGTGCTTGTGGGATTTTGTGGCGAACAAGCCCGATCTTACAGAATTTACAGAATGGCATAAACTAAAAAAATACCTAATAATAACTCTGAAATATAAAACGCAAGCATCAATAATTGAAATAGAAAGATCAATTCCAGAACACATACAGCGAGACATAAGGAAATTCTTTAATGCAAGAATGAAACTTTTCCAAAGACTTGAACATGAACCAACCGAAAAAGAGATTCTTTCAGAATTAAACTGGACTGGAGAAGACATTAACAAGATAAAAATACACATGCCTTTTGTAGATGAAGAAATAGAAAATATAGAGGACAAAAACACCAACTCAACAGAATTAAAGGAATACTAAAATAACAACAAATAATTCCTCTTAATCTCCTTCCAGAATCTTTATCCCATTCTCCCACGATCCGTTATATCTTCTGCTTTGTTCGTAATCAAAAGATGTAACCTTACGCCTGCATCCTATATTATAAGGTCCATGAATTTCTTTGAACATCTCTTTTATCTCTTCTGACAAAGAATCATTAATTGTCCTCTCTTCATAAAATGACTGAAACATTCCTTCTATTGCAGGATCATCAACAACTTCACCTCGTTTTTGACATTCTTTTTCCCACTTTCCCAATCTCCTGTTGAGATTTTTTAAAAAATTCTTTTTACAATACGTCTTTTCCTTCTCAGTCAAATATTCCAATTTCTCCATTCAAAAAATACAAATTCAGGATTTATAAATCCTTTCAGGCATGCCTTTTTTAGCTAAGTAATAACAAAACAGGAAACATTTCCGAAATATTTCTGACCGTAATACTTGTGAAAGATAAAAAGGAAGGTGAGAAGGATGAAAAAAGTAATTTTAACCGGCTGCACCAAAAAGGAATTCGATAAGAGAGTCAAAAGAGGAGAAAAATTAGGCTGTTATCTTTGCAAAAGAACTGGAAAAGATAAAAGTATTTTTCTCGCAGACAGCATACGCTCAACATCTCTCGACGTAAACATTCTTAACATCAAGTGTGACGAGGTCATTCTCGGTTTCCCACTCTGCTTTGAATGTTACAACTTGTTAAAGGGACTTACAGAGAAGCCAGCAGAAGAAAGGAATGAAAAGGAGTTAATTGTAAATTAAAGATAGAAAGAAAGGAGGAAATATGTGGAAAAAGGGAAAGTGGCAGGAAAAGCTGAATAAACACCGATATGTAATAGACAAGGTTGATTATAAGATTGTTGATTTGCTCGCAGAAAGAATGCAAGCCAGCGAAAAAATTGGAGAAATTAAAGCCGAACTGGGCTTGCCCATATATGTGCCGGAAAGAGAAGCTGAGGTTATAAGAAAGAGACAAATTGTAGGAGGAATATACTCCCTCGATGAGGAATTCGTGAAAATTCTCTTTAAACTGATTATGGATGAGAGCAAAAAGAGGCAGAGAGAATTAATCGAAGTATCAGAAAGGAGAAATTATGCAATATCCGCCTAATTTGATCGGCTTTTTGAAATCTCTTGCTGATACTCTTATAGGAAAAAAGCCGAAGCCTAGAATTCCAAAAGAGGAAGGTACTATCTGGAATCCTAAGGATTATATTTATTACGATCTTGACAAGGAGATATAAAAATGGATAACGCAGTCAAAACAATACTTATTATTCTTGCTGTTGTCGCTGGCATTCTCTTGCTAGGACTGCTTATAGGATTCATTTATCTCCTGTTTCAGGTTGGTATAACAATACTGCCTGTATGCATATTCAGCATAATCATTATGCTTTTGGTCCAGATGGTTTATTTCAAATACAGGATTAACACGCTGAAGAAATCGCAGGCAAGTACAAATTTATACACACCAAAATTAGACTTCCAGACAGGACACTGGTTCTGGAAATATGAGGAATCTCAATCTGCCCTCTACTTGGATTTAAGTCTTATGAGATTCATGGGTTCACTCACAGGCATTTTTCTCACATTATTTTTTCTCAGCAGGCTTTACAGCAACGGCTCTTTTGACAGACATATATGGTGGTTTTGGGGGAATACAGCAGGAGTTCCTGCAGGAGTGAGCGTGTTTACCGGCTTTCTTCTGTCAGGATTCGTGATGGCTATAGCACCGAAAAAAATTAATCTCATTTTATTTTTCAGTAAAATTCTGACAAAAAATGCTGATTTCTTTATAAGTCCAGGAGACCGGATTAACTTGGATCAGACGAATAACCTATTCATGATGGCACTGCAATTTTGCGCAGAGGCAAAAAAAGAGATTCAGAATTCAGATATGGCTTCAATGATAGAGCTTGAGCAGATTTCACAGGCTCTGGTTTCAGAGAATCTTGCTTTTATTCTGAAGAACAGGAAATGGCAGGATTTCAAGGCAATAATGGAAGGGATTATCGCTGATATCCTGAGATTAAAACAATCTGGAAATTCTGGAGCAGGTAATCAGTCAAACAGCTGGGGAAACACAGAAACAGACGAGGAAAAAGCGTGCAGGATTCTTGGCGTGTCTTTAAACGCTACTCCTGACGAAATCAGAGAAGCATACAAAAAATTGGCAATGTTCTGGCATCCTGACAAAGGCGGGGATGACAAGATGATGAAAGAGATTAACTGGGCTTATGACATTCTGAAAAGGGAAAAACAGTTTGTATAAAAAAGGAGGGATACAATGACTGTAAAAATTATCGCAAGGGATCCATTCGACAGTGAAATCGAAAGATTCAGCCAAAAATCATATGTTAAGCGACTTCTTAATAGTTCAGGTATGCCTTTAAGACTGAATAATGGTTTTGGAAAAAGAGTGCTTATACTTATTGATGGCTCAACGAGCATGGGCGATAAAAACAAGATGAATCAGGCAAAAGAAGGTGCAGTCGGCTTTGCCATAGAAGCACTAAACAAAGGATATTCAGTAGGCGTGATTTCATTTGCTTCTGAAGCTGAACTATTACTTGAACCACAACACGAAATCTCGTGCATAAAAGCTGCTGTAGAAGAAATATATTCCAGTGGCTACACAAATATGCAGGATGCTATTTATCTTGTGATAGAACAGCTTTCAGGCCTAGAAGGAGAAAGAATAATCTGTATTGTTACAGACGGACAGCCTAATGATGAGAAAGAAACACTCAAAGCAGCAGAAAAAGCCAAAAGCATGGGAATTGAAATTATGGCAATAGGAACAGATGATGCAGATCAGAAATTCCTTGCCAAGATAGTAACGAGAAAAGAGTTGTCTGTTAAGGTTGAAGTTGAGTATTTTAAGCAGGGCATAACCAGAATGGCAAAACTGTTGCCGGATAAAACAATCCTGGCTTTAAAACAAGGAATGGGAAATCAAAATTATCTGGAAACTGGAAATAGAAAGAGAGGTGAAATATGAACGGAAACAAGGACCAGGGAAAACATCAAAAGATTATTAATTCCGCTTCAATGAGAATAGAATCAAGCAGAACACAGGAAATAATTTCTGGCAGTGTTGATGATGTGCTAACAGATGTGGAAAAAAATTCAACACTTCAGACAGATGGAAGCATAAAAGACGAAACAATAATCCACAATTCGATATGTAGTTGTGGATGTATGGGGAAAAAAGAAAATATTGGGGCAAGATGTGATATTTGCGGGAAAACCCCTTGTATCAATCACAGTTTCAGATGTGCACGTTGTGGAAAATCACTTTGTATCAGATGTGCAAAAACAAAGAGGAATAATAAATTTTGCTTCTGGTGCTGGCTACTTCTAACAATAGTAATAAGACACAGGATAAAGGCATATGAAATCCGAAAAGATTGATATTATTGAATTAACACAAATAGTTTCCAAACTCGGTTTGGATGGAAACCCGAGAGTTATGTCTTTGCTTTCTTCTCTCGCACACAATCCGAGCAAGGAAAGGCTAGAGCAACTTATGAGAATATTAGGGCCTTATCTCAATGATACTGCCCTAAATCCAGATCCTTTTATGCCATGCCCCCGGAATAATGAAGTTGATGGCGAAATAAAACTCGGCTTGTGCCCTACAATGGCAATATTTGGGCTTAATGTTTACGAGCTTATGCAGGGCACTTTAATAGCTGGCAGGCCTGGAGCAGGAAAAACAACCACTACTTACAACATAATCCACAGGGCCAATAAATTGGGAATCCACTGCCTTATTCTCGACATAAAAAAGGATTACAGGCATTTAATAAGAAAGATTCCTAATACTCTGGTTTTCCGCGCTGACAGCGAAAACTTCAAATGGAATCCTTTGGAAGCACCAGAAGGAATTGACAACATAAGCCATATAACAAACTTTGCAGACATCACATCAGAAGCTCATGCTATTTATGACGGAACAAATAACTATTTAATTGAGCATTTAAATTGGCTCTATGATAAAAACCCGCAGCCGACTCTTTTTGATCTCTATTACTTGATAAGAAGTAAGAAAGAGGCATTGATTACCAGAACAGCAAGATATCGTGAATCTGCATTAAACAGGTTAGCTTCAATAATGGTAAAAATGGGAAATGTATTTAAGCACAGGAAAGGCTACAGAATCGAAAAACTGCTTAATGATTATAACGTTGTGATAGAGCTTGATAATCTTGGAAACAAAGGCACTATTTATCTATCCTCTCTTATTCTTTCAAGCGTTTTCCAGCACAGGATTGCAAACAATTTAAGAGGAATTAAGCAGAAGCCGGTATTAGTAATTATAGACGAGGGAAATGAGATTTTTGATAAAAATCTTGAAAGACAGTTAGGCGGTTTAACTTTAACTTCAATGGCAAGGGAGGCAAGGGAATTTCAGTTAGGATTAGTTTGCTCATGCCAGATTCCTGATGCAATTTCTGATTCAATAAAGAATGTTTACACGAGAATTTTACTGAGCCTTTCTGAAGGTTATAATCTCAGGCACTTCGGGGAATCAATGGGATTAACAAAAGAACAGATGGGAAGCAATTTCTCGCTTGCACCCGGGCAGGCAATAATAAGACTGGCAGGAAGATATGACAAGCCTTTTCTCGTGCAGTTTATTCCTTATCCCATTGATAAGAACGTGAGCAATGAAGAAATAATGAATCACATGAAGCCTTTGCTTGAAAAAATAAATGCAGAGTATGGTTTTAATCAGGAAGAGGAAAAGACAGTTATTGTAGGGCAGGAATCAAAAGAAGCAGAAGAAAATCCAGAGAAGGAAATTTCTGAGGATGAAAAACTTTTTCTTATGAACATATATATCCATCCCTATAGCTCAATAACACAGCACTATGAAAATCTTGATTTATCAGCAGGCAAAGGCAATGGAATAATGAAAAAGCTGATAAGAAAGCAGTTATGCAAAATAGAGCAGATAAATTTAGGCGGAAGAGGCGGATTAACAAAATTTCTGGTTATGACAGAAGCAGGACAGGAAATTTTAGGAGTTAAAGGCAAAAAACAAACAGGAAGAGGCGCAGGATTTGAACATGGTTTTTGGCAGAACAAAATATCTGCTCATTTTAAAGAGCAGGGATATAAAACTGAAATCGAGAAAAATCTCAACAGCAAGTTTTTAGATGTTGGAATTGAAACAGAAAAAGGCATAATAGCCATAGAGATAGCAATATCATCTGAACACGAAAAA
>JAHJDO010000069.1 GCA_018812485.1 bacterium
CTTCGCTTATTGCTTTTTGGATATTGAAGATATTCGTTTGTTGATTCAGAAGACGTCGCTCTTCTGGCGTCAAATTACCAGTCAATTTTTTTATAGGAGCGTCAACAACTTGCAAATTAAGGCGTTCGTCTTGCACGATGTATAAATTTTCACAAATATTTTTATACATGTCCCCGGATCTGGCGCCCCCAAACCCAACGCTCGTCCCCTTCTCCTCTTCCCATTCGAGCTTTCCTACTTTTCCATACACGTGGTAAAGCTTAGATTCATTCTGCATTTTATGGTGCACAAGTTTGTTTAATTCATGTTGGTCATAGTGCTGCATAACTTCTTCTTCTACCATTGAGGGGGTCGTATACCGGTAATAATTAAAAAGAGCGTAATCCATATACCGGTCATAATTAAAGGTAATAATAACCGGCGGTTTTCCCCCTTTTTTAATCGCTGACAACTTGCGAAAAAATATATGATACCAATCGTCATCCACCTGCTCTCCCACCTTATTGTTTTCGCGAGGCAGGTATGGATTATTGATTTTTTTGCCAACATAAAAATTCTTTCTGTCCTCAAGGTTACTAAAAATAAAAGCGATTATCGCTTTTCCGATTTTTTGGGACATTTCGTCCTTATGCACAGCAAGAAATGTATCAATATATGGCATCATTGAATAGCGGAAATTATTTACAAATTGGGTTATCTGTTTGTTCAGAGACTTGTCTATCTCGTTTCTAGTATGTATTGGAGAATTGTACTCGGGAGCGGATATAATAACTTCTCGTAATATCTGAAGGTTTTTTTCGGAAAGCAGATTTTCATTGCAAATCATTTGCCGTAACTGATACCCACTTGGTAATCCATATAGCACATGTGCGCCAGCACCAATTATAAAAACCGTCTTTTTATCGTCCATTTATTGTGTGTTCTCTTTTTCTTTCTTCCCTATCCGCATCAACCAACCATTTAAAATAGTTTTTCACATTACTGATTATTTCCAACGCATCTTCCTCTGATATTCGATACCCATACCGTGGCGACCAAAAATCAATAGTTTCCTGTATAAATTCTTTACTTATCGGCATGTTAAAAAATTCTTACCGGTTCCAACTATCAAGCAATTTCAATATATTATTTCTCGCAATCTTGGCTTTATTTTTATACAGATCATTCATCTCTTCCACAATTCTATCTTTGTTATCCCATTCATCAAAATCTATATACTTAGTAAATATTCGTGTATATTTTCGCTCGGGATCTAATGCTCGAACGGGCACTCTAAAATAATTATCTTCTTTAATGCGCTTCAATAGTTTTATCCGTTCCTCAGGATTCTTCACTGGTCCTACTTCCAATATAAGCCCAAGCTTATCGTTTTGGCGTTTCATGAACCAAAATGAAATACAATACGGAGAACGCCATTCATCCGCTATTCTTAAATCATATTTCTTGAATTCTTTTGGTACAAACCAATATCGCCTATTATTTCTGAATGTCTCTATGATATCCTCGTTCTGTATTTTGAAATCATTAGCGGCTGATTCGAACTCAGACGTTAATCCGTATTCTACAATTAAATCAACTGCTTCCTTATGCTTTGAATAAATATCTTTACATAACCGACTGATGTCAGCGTTTTGCATTGTTAGAACCTCCAATATTTTAGAATAATACATAATCAAATCAAAAACTTTTGGATTTAGATTATCTTTGTATAGGTCAATAGAAAATTTTATTATCTGACATATCCGCTCATAACTCAAAACACAATAATCTTCCCTCTCGGACGGTTCGTCCCCCATAAGCGTCAAATACGTTGGAAGAATACAATAAGTAGAATAATGTTCTCTTACAATTGTTAAATAACGCTTCAATTGATTATTTGCCTCTTGTGAATATATTTTGTTTTCAAAAAATATGACTAGATTATTACTCTGCGAAGCTATCAATAGGTCAATATTTTTCCACTCCCTCTTAACTTCAGCATCAGAAAAACTGTTTAATTGAATATTTCCTACAGACAATCGCGAATCAATATTTTCGCTTGTTGAAACTACTTCGCTTATTATTTTCTTTAATAACTTGTCATGTAAATTATGATTTGCATTTGGGTCTAACAGCCATCCAAGCATATTTGAATGTCTTATTTCATGCTTTTCAATTTTCAAAATATTAAAAGGATTAAATGCCCCCATCTTTGCCTCTAATAATTCGAGTTCGTCATTATTCACAACGAATTGATGTAATTTACGTGTCATATCTTTAATATCAATCGTCTCATCCGCCATCTTCTTTTCACCTCTAAATATTAAAGCTTCCCTTCAATAAAAGCTTTTATTGTCTCAACCTGCTCCTTAGTCGGCTTAATCTTCCCCTCTTCTAACCGCACAATATATTTCTGAGATACGCCCATCTTTTTAGCAAGTTCGATTATAGTTAGCTTTTTAGATTTGCGAAGCTGTTTGAGTTGGTGGATATATTCGTTCATAATGGTATTCCTAAATAAGTACGCTTTCTTTAGGCATCTTTGTTAGATACTCTTTAATCACCATTGAGGCAACGCAATCGTCTTCGTTATATTTTAAAATACGATCAAGAATTGTTTTCTTCTGTGTTTGACAATAATCAAAATACCATTGGATCGATGTAGCTCCAGATGGATTTTCGTCGCGCCACGTAAATCCAATATATGTAGCGATGGCCTTAAGGGAGTAACTTGGAAGGGGCCAGTCTGTTTTGCTAAGGATAACATCGTAGTAAAGATCAATAACATGCTTTTTTTCAAAGTAGGCATCAACCTCTCCAGGTGTAACTACATCAGGATATTCTTCACTCAACCCCTTGTATGTGCTTTTTTCGTGGTTTGAATAGTAATAAATTGCATGACTTTTTCCTTCAAAAGATTTCAAGTATTTCCAAAGTTTCCTAAAGGCTTCTTTCTCGCCAGCAGTATCATTTGACGCGGCAACAAAGGACACGAATCGCGTCTTATCTCCTTGTTTTTCCCATATCCCATGGAGATATACGATGCCCTGCATGGGATCATCTTCAATATCTAGATATAACTCTGTTTCTACTTCAGGAAAGCTTATTTTTTCATATGCAACAGGTAACTTCCTCACATTAAGCACTTGTGCGCGTTTATATATACTCGTAAGAGTTTTCTCTCCGAGTTTCGTTCCTTTAAGTCGTTCTTTTTCTCGCGTTCGTATAGCCATTAAGTCTTCCAGTGAAGCATCACTAATATCTCTCGTGGTTTGCAAATTAAACACCGTATTTAAAGCATCCCGCAGGCTTCGACCTAAATAGAATAGCTTTGAAATATCATCTTGGGCATAGCACCATTTCTTACAGCTTTCATACCACACACATTGTTTGCAAACAGAACCAAGCGCAGGAACATTCTGTTTTTGATTGGATATAAGTTCTGCAACATATTGTTTTATTTCCTCATATAATTCCCAATGGGTTTTAGATGTGCGCACACCCATTGCATTATCAAGGGCATAATCCACATATTCTCCTTGTCCATCAATGATAATGCCTTTATTTTCTTGCGCACATCCAAGACCTTGCAAAATATCAACATACAAACAAAGCTGTACCGCGTAATGCTTTTTGTATTTTTCTTTGCTTTCATCTGAAAAATCACCATATCCACGCCCTGACTTAATATCAATCGGAATATAGCACCCGGCATCTACTCGTTTTAAAAGATCGGGAATCCCTAATAAATTCCCATGCTTTATAACACCTTGATAAATAAGTTCTACACCAGCATCCATTGCCTGTGTTGTCGCGCAAAACCGCTCATCGAGTGTTCCTTCAGTAACATTTTTAAAGGAACCAAGCTTATCAACTATATTCTTTTCGTGGAGCACACCACGTTCCCACAGCATCTGCAAAAACAAATTATCCTCATCACGTTTTTCATCCTGCGGACCATATATGTCTCGCCAAACACGATGAGGACATTGGATATAGTTGTATAGCTTAGTTGCCGTTATGATCATTATTTTAATTACTTCCCAATCTTATATTCTTTTTGAGGGAACTGACCTTCGAGTGCATTCTTCACTAACAATTTGACATCGTTACTAAAATCAGCCTTTAATATCCATCGAAGGTAATTTGGATCCTCTTCTGCAGTTTTTTTAAGTGATTTCTTCTTTGCATACTTTCCAAACAGCAAATACAATTCCCCGTTCCACCAACAAAATTTACGTTCATTATCATAAAAATTGTCTTTCTTTTGATAATCAACATCTTTTAAATCATCAAGATGCCCACTACCTATACCATATTTTTCTACCTGTTTTTCTAAAACTTCTAAAGTAGCCTCAACATCACCTAAAGCAGAATGAGCATTAGCCATGTTTTTTTGGCAGTAAAATTCATATGCAGCGGTAAGATCTCTTTTCTCGAAAACATGATAAATAATCTGAGCGTCAAATATAACACGCGATTCCCATTCAAAAATAATTTCCGATTCATATAGTTCTCTTTTCAACAAAGGCAAATCAAATCTTTTTGCATTAAACCCACCAAGGTCAGCATCCTCGATAAATAACAATATTTCTTCCGCTATGTCCTTGAAAAGCGGGGCATCTTTAACATCTTCATTGGTAATACCTGTAAGTTCCGTAATTTCTGGCGGGATAGGTATTCCAGGATTAATTCTCTTTAAATATTTATTCATTGTCCCATCTGGCAAACATTTAATCATGCCAATTTCAATAATCTTGTCTTTTTCAATCCATGTTCCCGTAGTTTCTAAATCAACTAAAACCAATGGCCTTGATATAATCATAGGTTCTCCCTAAAATTCCCCTTCAATAAAAGCCTTGATGGGTTTAAGCTGTTCTCTTGTTGGCTCTACTTTTCCCTGCTCCAATCGTAAGATATAGCTTTGCGACACACCCATCTTTTTAGCAAGTTCGATAATGGTTATTCCCTTCGATTTGCGAAGTTCTTTGAGTTGTTGCATATATTCGTTCATAATTATTAACTCGTGTATAAATATATTTCATTTGGTGCCATTGATGCGTATAAGAAACGGGAGAGTTAACTAAAAGAGTTCGTCCAAATATACCCAATCTTTTAAATTGGTATAGTAGCTATAACCTTTCTGATTGTTGAGACGCCAAATGCCAGACGCTTTTACAATAATTCCTCCGGCCATTTTGCCTTTCTGTTCAGCCAACCATTCTTGCAAGACTTCTGCCTTATACTTAGTGTCTCTGGAATCAGCCGTCATTCCCTGCTTCGTATCCAGGACTAATACTTTATTTTTTATTTTTACAATCCAATCAGGATAAAACAGCCGCTCCTTCTTTCCTTCTTTATCATAATAGGGCAGAGAAAAGTGCTCGCTTCCAGTATTTCCGTTCTTATACCACCATATGACACTTTTTTTCGATTCAAGGTATTTAATGAACTCCACTTCATTATTCCTCCCAGAGTAGGCCTCTTGCAGATAAAAAGGAACCATTGAATTCTTGCTCAACTTAACTCCATCTATATCAGTTGTCGCTTTGTAATCATCAGTATAAAATAAAGAAGGTCTTGGTATTTTAAGCTTTTCTGTTCTCTTCGTTCTTGACTCTTTCCTCTGCACTTCTGCCTGTCTAAGGGGGCGGTATTTTTCTAAGGCTTCTGATATAATCTTTCTCAGAACACTATCTTCTTTTAATAAATCTTTTACAATAATCTTATAATAATTTTCTCTTTTCCCTCCAACTCTTTCCGAAAACCAAACATTGAGTGCCGTTTTCAATTTTCCCCATGACCTTTCAGGCGCAAATTTTTTATTTTCCGCTTCTTGCTTTAAAATTATGTTAAAGCACAAAAGATTGTACATTCTTTCAAGATCGTTTCTCGATGTTTCCACTGATAAATCTTCCCCTCTGTCTCTGATTTCCTGAACGAAATTATCATAATCATCAATCTCCGCATCCACGATAAGTTTATTTTCAATCTTGTAATCTTCCGTATCAAGATTTTTTGCCTTTGTCTTATTCTTGACTACCTCAGCTTTATCGTCTTCTTGAATACCAAAGAAATCATCACAAATACTCTTAAAAATAATCTGAAATGTATCGCCAAGGTCATTATAATCTGCCCTACCCATGAAAGTAGATTCCAGCTCTATTGGCTTGATGATGTCCTTTCTCCTGCTTTCGTGAACAAATGGCTTATTGCCGTTCTTGTGGTCAGGCAGCTGGATTTGATTTCTTGCATAATTTGTGTAAAGGTAGCTTATGTTTAATTCGGGCTTTGAATAATGCTTTGCTTCAGGCATCCTTAAAATTCGCCCTACAGTCTGCGTGTGAAATATCGGATTTTTTATCTCCCTGAACATTACCAGTGTGGAGGCTCTTGGGCAATCCCATCCTGTTGCTGCCGCCTGCTTGAATATCAAAAAAGACACCTCTGAATCATTTTTCTCAATCTCGTCAAGATTTTCCTTCTTTTCAGAAAGCCAAATTGCAATATCGCGGTCTTTAACACCTTTCTTTTTCAGAAACTCCTTAACAATATCCAATTTAGACTTGCCTGTTGTTTCTTTTGTAGCCTGATCGTCATTCGGCAATTGGATGATAACCAAAGGATTTATGCCTAATTCCATCTCCCGATAAAGTTTCTTTATTTCATTCGCCTTCTTAAGCGCCAGTGACAGCAGCAAGTCATCCTCATGCAACCCTTTCTTTGCCATCTTCGCCAAGTCTTCTTTTGTCTGGGTAACTATTTTTTCTTTAATTAAGCCGGAATCAATCACATCCTTCCTGTCAACTTCAACAAACCCAGCCCTTTTGTGGTTGACATCGGATATAGAAGGCTCGCCTTTGGGTGTGGCGGTAATCTTTAGTATAATTCTAGGGTCTATAAGGCTTAACAATTCATCTGCCAATTCTGTATCCGTATCCCTGTGAGCCTCATCTATAATCAAAATCGGCTCTCTGCCATCTTTCTGAGTTGCCCTGATGAAACCATCAAAAAGACCTAAACCCTCCTGAGTATTTTCATCTTCTCTCCTCAGCTTCCTTCCTTCTTTTGTTGAGTCCTTTATTTTCTGCCAATTGATAAAGAAAAGATTATTTTTCTCCAATTTCCCCCTGTTTAAGTCATTCAGATCAAGCAAATTCAGCTCACTGGCTCCTCCATAATAATCGAAAAACTTGTTTTTGCTCTGGGTATATGAATCCTCGCTAAAACTAAACCAAAGAAAGGCCTTGTCTGCATCGAATTGAGGATCGCCTGTTAAATCCCTGAGAAACTGAGCAACCATTATTGTCTTACCACTTCCAGTTGGTGCTTTAAAAACCAGTGGCAGCTTTCTGTTCCCTGTCTTCCACAGCTCGAGAAACTGCTTTCGCAAATCAGCAATTGCTTTCTCTTGAAATGGTTTCAAACGTATGTTTTTCATTTTATCCCTTAATTTTCTTCTTAATCTCTTCTATTAGAACATTAAGATTTAAAGTCTCTTTTGCTGCACAAACAATTGGATATATAAAACCCTTGGATGTCGCTATTGCAACAAACCTTATGCACCGATGGGAAGGTTTTCCCTCTTTTACATATTGCCTTTCCTCTTCAAGTATCTCCAATAGCCTCTCTTTCCTAAAAACCCAGAATTTTTCATAGTCTCCGATTAAAAAATACGTGGTATTATCTTCCTTCTCTATACCTGAATTTATCCATTTCGTATTTTCCGATTTTGCTTTTTCCGCATACTCTATATAGAGATTGCCAGTTTTCTTGTACATCATGTCATGCTTTATCTCAATACCTAGCTCATTCTCTCCTTTATAATATTGCCCTTCAGGCGTTAAGTATTGCCCCAGGTCAAGTCCATATTTATCCTTAAAGAACTTCTTCAAGAATTCTTCAAACTCGAAAGATGCTTGAAGTTGTTTCTTAAAATAGTCTGTTTTTGTTCTGTCACTCCAGATTTCAACTTTTTTCTTGAATTCTCCACCAAACTTCTCTTTGAACTTTAAAATTTCTTTCTCATTATTCTGAATCCACTTCTTAATATTTTCATCTGTTATGCCTTTTTCAACCCATGAGTTATATGTAGCTATATACGCATCCCTAAGCTCGAATGATTTATAATCTTCTATATGAACAGACTTAAATTCTCTGTGCTTTAATACTAGCTCGGAAAATAAGAAGATTTGCAAGCATTCTTCCCAACTATCTGCTCCCGCGTATTTTTTAAAATTCATTTTTTAGCCCTACAAATCACGACCTGTTTATCTCTTTGTAAACATCAATTATAGGCTCAGGGATGTCCTCAACTCGGATGTTGTCATATCCAGTAAATTCATTCCTGTACTCATTTTTGCCCCAGCTGAAAATGTATAAGGCTACCTCGTGGTTTATTTTGGATAGCTTTTTTACAAGAGCATCAAGCCTTGACTTGTCTTCTTTGAAATATATTGCCGTGTACTTGCCGCCATCAGAAAATATCTGCCACCAGTCATTTTTTTCAATCTCTCCGAAAGCACTCTCCCTGAGAGCAATCATCTCGCCTGCTTGATAAGTCAGCTTTATTTTCTGTTCATCAGAAATATGTGAAATATGGTCAATGTCAATAAAAGCAGTCTTAAAATAACGGAGATTGAATTCTATCCCCTTATTGCCGTTAAAGCCCTTAAGAATATTCTTCATTCGCGGATAGCATATCTTCTGAGCAATGCCTTCCGCTTCATATTTCTTGTCTCCAGGAACAAAGCCCTTTTTCCTTAACTCTGCGTCAGTTTTGTAATCAACCTCATTATTCGTACATATCAAGAACTTTCTGTTGCCTTTATCATCATTATTAAGCCTTAACAAAGCTTCCGCAGTAGAGCCAGAGCCAGCAAAGAAATCCAGAACCACTGCATTCTTGTTATTAATCAATCCGCCCATTTCAAATACTTTTAAGATAAAATTACCGGGCTTCTTCCCGTTTCTGAAATTCACGCCTCCTTCATAGCCAACATTGTTAAAATCCCCCTCGAAATCAAAATAATTTGGGTATGGAACTTCTTTTGTATCGTCCCGGTCTACAGGAACTCCTTGAAAATAATCGCCATTTGCCTTTTTTTCGGATGTAGGTGCCAGGAAATACCGGAATCCTCTTCCATCATTTCCCATATTGGGAACTTTATACAGGTATCCTATGTCTTTTCTTCGTTTTTCAAGATGAGCCATGAAAAATCTCCCGCTGCTATTTCCTTCCTTAATGGAACCTCGAATATTGATCTTTTTGAGCAACTTGGCATTAGGCTCTTTTTTAATTATGCGATATTCACTAGGCTTGAGCACCTGAATCTTCTTTCCGCCCATTTCAATGAATGCGGGCTTTTTCACCAACTCCTCTATTTCGTATACATACTCTTCATTGGAAGTATTATCTCTTATCCTTTTTGTGGTTTTGTGCTTTGAAGATCTCCTGTATAGTAATAGATACTCAACCACCTCATGAAAATCTTTATCTCCCTTTAAAATCCTATCTTCATGCCTGACTTTAATTGTAAACGTAGCCAGATAATTGCTCGGTTCAAATATCCTGTCGCAGAGCATTTTTAATTGGCAGAGCTCTTCCTCATTGATTGATATAAAAATAACGCCGGAATTTTTAAGCAACTGTTTCGCGGCACACAATCTTGCATTCATGAAATTAAGCCATTTACTATGGCGATATGTGTCCTCCCCATCAATATACTTGTCATTATAAAAAAATTCTTTGTTCCCAGTATTATATGGGGGGTCAATGTAAATAAGGTCAACCATGCCCTTGTGTGTGTAATTTAAGACTGAGAGAGTATGATAATTATCTCCCTCGATTAATACATTCACAGGCTTATTTTTATTAGAAATTATCTCCTTGTTCTTTACCTCTTTGAGAATTGGGAGCTTGTATTGGCAATCTAAAACCACTTTTTCAGGCTCTTTTTCTTCTTCCCAGACAAGGCCATATTTTTTTGCTTCCTTAATCTTCTGGATCTTTCTCTTTAGCTTCTCAACCTCTTCAAGGAGCTCTTTATTTTTTGCTTCATACTCATTCATAACAATTCACCTTTTTAATGAATATATATTTTGCCTTCATAATTTTTCATTTATGAAAATATATAAATACTTTTACTTGAGTTAGGTTGAATGTTAAAGCCCATTACGAACCCGTATTCAGAATCTTCTTTATCTATTTTCCCACTCAAAATCTAAGCTGGGGGAAAGTCCAACATGAAGTTTAACATTCTTTAGCTTCATATGCTCTTCTTCTGCCGCTTGTACAGCTACAAAGCTAATCGTGCTTCCAGTAGTAGCTGAAACTATAACAGCGGGATACTTCTCCTGAACCTCATGCAAAACATAATCACCAGTTGCAGCAGGAGCAGTTCCCATAGGAATACCCACAACAATCACTGGATTGTCTGGCTGTTCTAACTTCTTAAGTAAGTCTGCTGATACAATAATTTTCTTAATCGGCATATATCACCTCTATTTATTAGTCCTCGCCAGGACAAATTCATCCAAAACCCCCCGCACTACTGTCACAGTAAAAAATGCACGCATTCCTGCTGTCCCTTTTGTCTGGCTTATCAGCTTCTGTGAATCGTGCAATTGTCCGATATTCCTCTACAAATAATCATCAACCTAATCATCAACCTAATCATCAACCATCTTCGCAATACTATGAGGGGAAGTGTTTTTTGCTATTCCAGGATATAATGCAGTGAGCGCCCTGCCCCAACAGACTTAATAACCTTTAGCTCTAATAGTTTGGAGAGTTCTTTATGCACTGCTTGAGCTGAAATGTCAAAAAGGAGCTGTAAGTCTTTATTCGTAACCCTCCCGTTGGTATTTATAAATTCAACGATCTTCATTTGTTTTTCGCTTAGAGAAATCTGTTCCTTTGAAACACGTTTTTTCTTCGCACCTAATTTCAAGACTGTTTCTTTGACTTCATTGACTGAATACGCCATCCCAGTCGTAAAATATTCTAACCACAGAGTAATATCATTGTTGTTTTCCTGTGCTGTCTTAAGCGCTGCATAATACGCCGGTCTGTCACGATCATAGAAATCATCAAGGGCAAAAAGCCTGCGATGATCAAAGCCGCTTAAGTAAAGTATCAGCGCAGCAAAAAGCCGGGCAGTGCGGCCGTTACCGTCAATAAAGGGATGGATCCTGGCGATTTCATAGTGGGTAATTCCTGCTAGAAGTACAGGATTCGTTTTCCATGTTTTTTGCGCATTTAGCCACGTTATAAACTCCTTAACAAGAGCCGGTACATCTTCTGTGTTAGGAGGCATGTATTCCACTTCTTCTTTAAATCCCGTGCCGTCAAAAACACGCTTCCCAACAAACACCTGCCGGTCGCGAAAAGCACCACTGTGTTTATTATCCCGCAGAACATCTTTTGAGACCATCCTATGAACGTTGAGGAGGTCCGCAACTTTTATTTTTCCTTTTTCGGTAATCGAATGCAACGTGTCCAGTGCTTCGAGATAATTCAATACTTCTTTTTTATCTTTATCGGTAGCAATAACATTTTTGCCGTCAGCAAGGGCCTCGACCTGTTCGAGAGTCAGTTTATTCCCTTCGATGGCAGTAGATGAGTGCGTGTTACGAAGTTTTGCCTGCCTCCGGAGAGACGCTTCCCATTTAGGAATAAGGTGCGCCTGCTCGATAACTTCCCGGGCAGTAGCAATGGTAGTGAGATTATTTAATATTTTTTCAGTAATCGTATATCTGGGATTAAAAGCCATACTTCACCTTCACTTTTTTCTTGTATATTTAAGAATAATATTATACCACCCAATATAAAAATATACCCGCATAAATTGGGCATCTATTTGCCCTAATCCTGCGGGTTTGTACGGAAAATCTATCCAAATCAGCCTGCTTTCTAATGTCATTTTTTTATTCTGTAGACTTATCCGGCGCACCTCTCTCCCCTGCTGTTTCAGCCCCTTGTAACCCGGCAGTTAATTCTTCTAGCCGCGCCTTCTCGGTTTTCTCTTTTTCATACTCTTTTTGTAAGGTCATAAGGTGAGTTTTATATTCTTCTGCTGATGCCTGATAAGAATTGATGATGGCGCTGTATTGTGCCGTTGTATTGTCATGTTGTGACACCAAATTTTTAATTACGTCTTCTTTTTCCTGAAGCATCTGACTTACTTTGACACTTTGTGCCTGTTCTTTTAATTCCCTGTTTTTAATAAAAGTATCAACTGCTATAAAGGCATAATAGAATGCGACACCGGCTGCCAGGAGAATAATAATGCTCACCGCGAGCCAAATCCATGTTCCCCTGCCCTGTCCTATCTTTTTAATAAGGCGCCTTTGGTAATCGAGCTTTCTATCGATGTTCTGCCAGTCTCTTTCTACCGAATGAAGGTCATGAATCCCTTTCTCAATCTTCTCAAGCTTTCCATCGAGTGCGCTCATGTAGCCCTTGGTGGTTTTAATTAAATCACGTGTAACAAGATCCATTCCGGGTATGTCATCCTCTTTGATATCCCCCATATTTTGCCGTTCTGTGCCTTCCTCTGCCGCTACTTCACTGATGTCTGCCTCTTCCTCCTGCCCGGTAATGTTAATAGTTTTGTCATTAAACTCGCTTGCTACGACATCAAAGACATCCTTTGACATATGATACTTTTTTGCGACGTCTTCTATGAGTACATATGACTTCATACCCCGCTTGATCGTCACAATGCTCATATTTCTTATGTCACGGTATAACTGCCTAAGTGATTTTTTAACAACATCGGCGCAAGCTTTTGTTTCAATGAATTCGCGGCCCAATTCGTCTGTAATGTTTTTCATAATTTTGAGCTCCTATTTAAAATATTGGATATATTTATCATAATAAATTTTGTTTATACAACTACTAGTATTTTACATATCATGGAGATAATGTCAACCTTTGTCTTTGGTCATTTACTGCCATTCTATGCCGTCAATATATGTATCGGCATTTTGCCCTTTTTGATTAAGTATTACATGATGACTTTTCTATGTCACGATGTGTCTATTTTTTGAAATCTGTTAGCCATTCATTTTCAACATCTTCTAATTTTATAAAAATTGCCCAATTTTAGTAATGACGTATATCTGCATTGTACGTCTTTAAATGTCGTGCCATAAATAAAGCAATTGACGTGCTATGTCATATACGGCATAGAATGTCACGACATAACCGCATATTTTGACACTATGCGTCATACTATAGCCGTATTTTTGCCTATTTAAGACGTCATTAAATAATGATTGACGCTTTTTGACTAATTATTCAAAAAATAAGACTCAATTTATGTCATAATATGTCGTTATTATCCTTATCATATGACGTACAATGTTCTTTGATCAATGTACCATGATATCTAGAATACCCTATACTGATATTCAGAAGACGAACCCCTGATATATAGGGTACTCAGCCCTGATATCTACATTACGGAACCATGATATTGAGAAGACCGGGACGCGCGTAAGTTCTTTCAAGAAAACAAAAAATGAAAAGTGTAATATTAGTAATATAGAA
>JAHJDO010000070.1 GCA_018812485.1 bacterium
ATCATGATGATGGTCAAAGCTATTTGCATTGTCCCAATTGCGGCGAGATGATAGAGATAAAGTGATTATTCTTGTGGAAAACCGTAACGGTTCCCCGCTTGTGAAAGCTTCCTGAGCAAAGCGAAGGATTTTTCTTGACAAAGTTTCATTAACGTATATATAATTAATCCATTAACTATTAAGGAGTAAACAAAATGAGCGTATTTGAAGAGATGGGCTTTAATCCGGAACAGATCAACAAAAACGAGGAGTTTGTCTACAATATAGCCAGAACATATCTTATGCTTACCAAGGAATTTTCAGAGTTCTACAAAGAATTTAAGTTTACACCCGCAAAATTCAACGCGTTGGTTCTTATTGAACATCTTGGCAAGGAAGACGGTGTATCTCAAATAGAAATATCAGAAAAACTTATTGTGACAGGAGCTAATATAACAGGGCTTATTGACAGATTGGAGAAAGATAAGCTGGTTGTGAGAATCCCTGATATTAAAGATAGGAGATCAAATAGAATAAAGATAACTAAAAAAGGCGAGGAATTAATAGAGAAAATCTGGCCATTGCATATTGAAAAAACAAATTCATTAATAAAACATATTTCCAATAATAGGAAATATGAGGTTATTGGGTGTTTAACGGAGATAAGAGAAAGATTGGGAAAGGAGGTGAGATAATATAAAAATACAAAAGTCAAAATTGGGAGAACTATGTTAGCTGAAATCAGAAAAATTTGATAAAATGTTAATTTTAACAAGGAGGAAATGAAAAATGATTGCAAAAAAAATCGCCCTAGGATTTGGAATCGCGGTTGTTCTGCCAATGATGGTTCATTATGGTGTAAGTACTTTTAGCCCACGTGTGAAGTGGCAAGACTATCAGATTGAGAACTATTCTCAACGTTACAAAAGAGCAACTCCCGCTGAAAAAGTAAAGCTTGAAAAAGAGAAATCGCAACTGACAAAGCAGCGAAAAGAACATGAAAAACGCTTTGAAAAGCATTTATTTTTCGTGGCTGCTCCAATAGGTATAGCTGCAATCATCGTTGGTTCTGTCATCGCAGTTCAAAGTATTGGGACAGGGCTCATATTTGGGGGAATTTTTACTCTTTTGAATGGTTATTGCTGGTATTGGTCGGAATTACAGGACTGGATGAGATTTTTGTCGCTTCTGGTTGCTTTTGTAATTCTCATCTTTATTGGATATCGTAAATTTGGTAAATAAGACCCAAATAATCAGGGTTATGATGCAATAAGAAGAGCGTTCTTAATAGAGATGATTAAAGTTTTTGGTGAAAATTAAGGAGGAAAATTTATGATGAAGAAAAAACATATGGCCAGTTTCCTGTATCTTTTCTTAATGATCTTTTTGTGCAGAACTGCATATCCATTATGGCAAGAGGATAAGGTGGATCTGTGGCCGATCTTTACCTATGATGATAATCCAACCAAAATTAACTTTCTCTGGCCGATTACTATGTATAAACATGCGCCTGATGAAACATCTTTTGCATTAAGACCATTATTTCATTCAGCATCTGAGGGGAATGAGTACAATCTGGATTTGATATGGCCTCTTGGAAAATACTCAAGTGAAGGAGAAGACATAAGGAAAGTCTATTTCTGGCCGATCAGTTACTATTCCAAAGATAACGATGAAAAGAAGATATACCTGTTCCCCATTTATTATCATCGCGACGGAAATAAAAAAAGTTATAGCATCATACCACTGTTTCATTATTCGGATGAAAATTTTTACTTATTTCCTTTCTACATGCGTATGGATGAATATTCAAAAAGGATTTTCAGCCCTTTGTTTTATTATGGTAGGGAGCCCAATAAGAAGGAATTCTGGTTTATAAACACATACTATAGAAATAACTTGAATGCTAAAGAAAGAACCGAAGTGTTCTTTCCTGTTTATTTCAGAGGATATGATAAAAACTCCAGATGGCTGTTTGTATTTCCAATAGGAGGGAAGCATCAGGGAGAAACGAGGTCTAAAACCATGGCTCTCTTTCCTCTTTATCTTAATTTTAAAAATTTTAAGGATAGCGACAAAAGGGAAGTTAAAAATTCAGAGACACATTTTCTTTGGCCATTAGGAAAATACAATAAAAGCGATGGCAAAAAGAAAGCCTATTTTTGGCCGATTGCTTACTATTCCAGTGATGGCGATCATGAGAAAAAGTTTTATTTATTCCCTATTTATTATCATCGCGATGGTGACGAAAAAAATTATTGCATTATACCTGTGTTTTATTATGGTAATAAGCCTAAAGGAAAAGCATTTTGGTTTATAAATACCTATTATAGAAATGATTTAGCTGCTAAAGAGAAAGATTTGTGGATTGTTCCTATTTATTTCAAAGGACATGGGAGGAATTTCAGATATCTATTTGTGTTCCCTATAGGAGGAAAATACGAGGGGAAATCTAAATCCACAACCATGGCTCTTTTCCCTCTTTATCTCAATACTAAGTGTTTTAATGATAATAATAAAAAGGAAGTTAAAAATTCAGAGACGCATTTTCTTTGGCCGTTAGGAAAATATTCTAAAAACTACTCACAAAAATGCAAAATGTCTAGTATCAGAATATTCCCTATCTTCAAAAAAGAGATAAAAGGTCAAAAAAAATCAGGATACTTGATGTGGCCATTATACTGGTTTTTAAGTGATAACTTGGAAAAGAGTGAGGGACTCATATGTTATAAGAAGCACAAACAAGAAACTTATTATAGGGATTTTTATGAACGCGATTATAAGAGTGACCATACAGGTATAGTCTTATGGCGCTGGGATGAAAAGGGGAAGGTTATAACAAAAACGTATCCTGATAATAAGAAGGACACAAAACCTTCAGATACAAAAGAGATAGCTTATAAACGATCAGGCCTTGCTCTCTGGCCGCTTTATTACCACAAGAATTTTAATGGCAAAGCAGGTCATTACTTTATTTGGCCTCTTTTGGGAAGACCAAAACAATACGTCTCAAGGAACAATAAACTGTCGAAGTGGGATTGGGATTTTATTTTTCCAATCGGTGAATATACAAAAGAAAACGAAAAGGTTAGTATCTTGGATGACGATTACGAGATTAAGCCAAGCTTAGAGTACGACGCAAAAAATAATTTAAAAACTATCGGTTTGTGGCCATTATATAAATATCAGAAAGAAACTTCAAAAATTAATAAAGAACGATTTGGATCAAGGCATTCATTCTTGTGGCCTTTGGGTAAAATCATTGTTAACAAAGATAAAGAGGGTAAAAAGTTTACAGGACAGAGATTTTTTCCACTGTATTGGAGCAAAAGGGAAGAAGATAATAACAAGACTGTGCAAAAGACAAAACTCTGGCCGATTCTTGGTTATGGAATGGATGATAAAGGAAAATACTCTTTATCTCTGGTTTCTCCATTTCCCGCATTGGAAGATCCTGAAGGATATGAAGCTAACTGGGCACCTTATTTCTCTTTTTATCACATTCAGGGCGTGAAAAATGAATATAAAGAATCCTTTATTTTATACCGATTGTATCGTCACTACAAATCTAGTTCAGAAAGGCAGCTCCAAATATGGATGCTGTATGATTATTTTAAGCAAAAAGATAAGATTAAAGTTAATCTGTTAAAAGGTTTCTTGGGCTATGAGAAAGATCATAATAAAAAGCATATGAGACTTTTATATTTTAAAATACCAGTAGGGAATAAAGGAAAGGGAAGAATATGAATAATGAACAAATCAGGAACGAATTAGAAGAACTCAAAAAATCAAATCAGACTCAGTCTGATAAAATAAGAAAGCTGGAAAACAGGTTATCCGGGAATGTAAAGACGGAGACTGTTGAACCGCCCGTTATAAAGGCGCCTCCTGCTAAACCATCAATTGACAAAATGCCTACTAAAAGAGAAACAAAGTCTCCTTCAGAAATTGAGTTGCTTATTGGAGGTAATTTGCTAAACAAAATCGGAATATTTGCGTTTCTTGTAGGTATTAGTTTTTTTCTTAAATATGCTTTTGAGCATCAATGGATAAAAGAATTAGGTAGAATAATATTGGGGGTGGTATCCGGTATTTTTATAATCGGGCTGGGTGAGTATTTCAATAGACAAAAATTAAAAAATTTTGCACAAAGCTTAATAGGCCTTGGAACAGCTATAATATATCTATCAATATATGTGGGATATAATTATTACCATCTGATTTCGCTTCCGGCTGCATTCATTCTCCTAATACTTATAATTACTGGAAGTTCCTATATGTCAATGCGCCATAATTCTCTGTCTCTGGGTATATTATGCCTTATCGGTGCCTTTCTTGTCCCGATTCTTGTTCATACGGATAAACCGAATTTATTGGGATTATTTGGCTATTTATTGGTTATAGATATTACTTTTGGAGTAATAGCAAGATATAAAAACTGGCGTGTATTAAACGCTATCATGTTTACTGGTACATATATTGTATTCGGATTGTGTTCTTTCCAACAATATCCTGTCGCCAAAATAGCACCTGTGCTTTTAGGAGCTATCTTGTTTTATGTATATTTTCTGGGATTAACAAACATCCAGCTTATTAAGTGGAAACTAAAAGCATCAAGATTTGAAGAAATAATAATTATTGGGAATTCAATTTTATTTAATATCATTCAATACTCCTTACTGAAAAATAGCTATTTGAATCAAGCTGGTTTTGTAATGGGATTGCTTGCTGTAGGGTACATAGCATTGTCCCTAAATAAAAAGTCTTTTTCTGAAATGATAAGAGGATATTATGAAGCTTTGGGAATAATTTTTGTTGGTTGGGGGCTTGGAATTTATCTTGACTCATACTGGCTTAAGCTCGGTTGGGCTGTATGCGGAGCAGGAGTGATCTATCTAGGTTTAAAATTTAATCGTGTATGGTCTAGAACATTTGGTCTTCTTATGCTGTATCTGGCAATATTTAAATCTACATTTTTTGATCTCAGTGTCTCACCCGTTTTAGAAAAAACTTTCTTTATTAATCAACGCTTTATTACTCATTTCATTGTTGCATGTTCAACGGCTTTTGCAGGATTTTTATATCATAGGTTTAAATTTAATATGACTAATATTGAAAAAAACTTAGAAAAAATCTTGATTGCAAGTTCTATAATTCAATTCTTCTGGTATGTTAACTCTGAGATATATAGACATTACAAATACTTGGGAGAGATGTTGCACAAAAGTTTTGATAATCAGAGAAATATGTTTTTTTCTATTTTTTGGACAGTATATGCCTCAGTTTTAATGGCAGGAGGATTTGTATGGAGAAATAAATATATTCGGGTAAGTGCTATGGGACTTCTTGGACTAACAATACTAAAGGTCTTCTTTTATGATTTGTGGAATCTTGGGAAAATATACCGCATGATTTCCTTCATAGTTCTTGGAGTAATCCTGATACTAATATCATTTTTGTATAATAAGATAAAAGACAGGGTAGTTGGGACATAGTGCTGAAGCTAATCCAAGAAGAATCATCATGCTTGAAGACCCAAATAATCAGGGTTATGATGCAATAAGAAGAGCGTTCTTAATAGAGATGATTAAAGTGTTTTATGAGTAAGAATCTCCGAAGTAAAGGATTTAAGGCTCTTCTTGCAACTCAATTTCTGGGCGCGTTTAATGATAATGCATTTAAGCTGATAATATCCTTTATTGCAGTAGAGCATATGATAAAGAGCGCTGCAGGAGCTCAATATCTGAGCGCCGCAAGCGCATTTTTCATCCTGCCGTTTCTGCTTTTCTCTTCCTATTCCGGCTTTTTTGCTGACCGGGTTAGTAAACGAACCATTATGATTTATGCCAAATTTGCAGAGCTTGCCATTATGGCACTGGGCATGATTGCACTGTTCTCGGGAAACTTTGCTTTTATTTATGCAGTACTTTTCCTGATGGGAACACAGAGTGCTTTTTTCGGCCCTGCAAAATATGGAATTCTTCCGGAAGTTCTTACTGAGGAGGAAATCTCCGAAGGTAATGGGCTTATGCAGATGTGGACATTTCTGGCAATAATTCTCGGCATGGCATTCGGAGGGTTTCTGATGACAGCAGTTAAAGGAAAAGCATATCTTGGGTCAATTGCATTCATTATAATCTCATTACTGGGAATAATAACAAGTTTTTACATTCATAAGGTTCTTCCATCCGGGTCAAAACGCAAATTCCAAATAAATTTTCTTAGCGATATCTGGTCCACAATAAAGATTGTAAAGGAAAAACGCCCGATGTATCTTTCTATGACAGGCATAGTCTATTTCTGGTTTCTAGGAGCTTTATTTCAATTAAATATCCTCTTATATACCAGTAAGATGATGCATGTTTCACAGCTTGCAACAGGATTATTGCTCACTGTAGTTGCTCTTGGCGTGGGCATAGGCAGTTTTCTTGCTGGAAAGCTCTCAAGCGGAAGGATTGAGTTTGGATTTGTACCATTGGGTTCAGTTGGATTAAGCATTTTTTCAATACTTCTTGCATTTTCATATACATCTATTCCCTTCACAGTTATTTGCCTTATTTTTCTTGGTATCTCCAGTGGGTTTTTTGTTATTCCGCTCAATGCGTATATTCAGGAAAACAGCCCGAAAGATTCAAGAGGTAAGTTTCTGGCTACAACTAACTTCCTGTCCTTCACGGGTATTTTGGCAGCTTCAGGAATGTTGTGGTTAATTCTTGAAGTGATTGGATTATCTCCTGCCGGAGCATTTGGTTTTCTTGGCGGATTAACTATTATATCTACAATTTATATAGTTTTGCTTTTACCAGATTCTTTCTCGCGGTTTTTGGCCCTTATATCAGTTTTGTGTCCTCGCAACCGCCTGCTTTAGCTGGCGGTTATCTGTTATTCTTCCCGTCATTGCGAAGGATGAAATCCTGAAGCAATCTCGTTGTCATTCTGCGAATTGATTGGGAAATCCGGGGGGTTAAAGATTTGACATTTTTTTTTAAAGGTCGCGGTGCCGCTTTTCCTTTCCAGCGCATTGTTATGGAGTTTTAAAAATCATTTACAATAGTAAAAATAGACGATACAGCTCCTATTGCTGTAGCTTTGGATATTGAATATTTTTTGCTTTTTTCTTCTTTTATATGAACAATATTTCTAAAATATCTAACAGAATCGCTTAAGCTATGTATAGCCTTCTTTAAGATGTCTTTATTTCGACATGCTTTAATATATTCATCAAATGTGTTATCGGAAGGTTTTATTTTCTTTTGGATTAGATATTGCCTTAATAATTCTTCAATTATGGCACCCGATAAAATTACAGATGGTTTTGAAAACCCATTTTTTGCTAATATATATGCATGCTCTATATCACGAAATATAATACTTCTTTGGAAGTCACTTTTTACAAAATTAATTTTTCGGCCAAATTCTTTCTTTGTAATTCCAAATTCTTTTGCAATAGTAATCCATGAATATGAGTTGCCCATATTTCCAACCACTTCATCTTCTTCATCTTCTAATTCATTTATCGCCATCTGCAACTGGCTAACCATGATATTGAAAGCTGGCACTAAAGTATATGAGGAAAGCTTAAGATTCATTTTGTGTGCATTTTGCATAAAGTTAGCATAGTATTCTTGATCAAATTTTAGTAAAGGCGCAACTTTGTTAGCCCAATCAATACACGCATGTTGAGAGGGAAAGCCATCTTTAACCTCTTCTATTTCTAATAAAGCTTTTAATTTTTGAAGTAATTTCTTTTTATGCATTTTATTTCTCCTTTTTTATTCCTCTTTTTTCCATCTCTTCCAATTTCAATTTAACATCATTCTCAATTACTTCATCTAAATTTGACAATGCATCATCAATTTCCGCTTCACTAAATCCACTTTCCTTTAACAATTTGTAAAATTTATTTCTGGCTTCTTTATAAACTTCTATCAAACCATAATCATCTCCTAAATAAACCTTCCCCGTTCGTCCGATAGTGTATGCCATAACGTCAACAGCTGTTAATGTAAGGTTTTTAATATTTATTTTATTTTTGACTATTTCATTATACTTAATATCAATTTGAATTAACCCTACAATAGCTATAAGGCAAATTGTAAGAATAGGCCAAAAATCTTTTTCTTCAATTCGTTTTATTATTAACCGCCATGCAACAACAATGATCAATACTAAGATAGAACAAATTAAAATTGTAGTAGCCATTTTTATTTATCCTTTTTGGGGATGCTTCTCTTACAATAATTTCCTGATTCCGCTTATCAGTTCCTGAACAAGTTTTTCTTTTTTGACTCTTTTAACTATTTTGCCCTTGCAGAATAGAATCCCTGAGGTTTTTCCTCCTGCAATTCCAATATCTGCTTCTTTGGCTTCACCTGGCCCATTTACCTCGCAACCCATGACAGCAATTTTTATGGGTGACAATGTTGAACTGATAGAACTAAGTTGTTTTTTTAGTTTAGTTACAATTTTTATAACATCAATTTTGCATCTGCCACAAGTAGGACAGGAGATGATTTCCGGGCCGTATTCTCTGAGTTTGATAGATTGTAATATCTGAAAACCTGCTTTTACTTCTTCTTCAGGAGGCGCAGTAAGTGAGACTCTGATGGTATCTCCAATGCCTTCTGAGAGGAGTATGCCCAGGCCAACAGAGGATTTAATAAGCCCTTCAGGCAATGGACCTGCCTCTGTAATACCAAGATGAAACGGATAGTCGCATTTACCTGCCATTTGCCTGTAAGCTTCTACAGTAGAGAGTACGTCTGAAGATTTAAGGGATATGATAATGTTGTAAAATTTATGCTTTTCAAAAATCTTTAGATATTTAACACATTCATCCACCATTAATTTCGGATTTCGGATTTCGGATTTCGGATTTTTCTTTATTGAGCCTGCATTCACCCCTATCCGGATTGCTATGTCTTTTTCTGCTGCTGCGGAGATGATCAGACTAAGATGCTTTTGACTGGAAATATTTCCCGGGTTAAGTCTTAATTTATCAACACCCTGTTTTATTGCTTCCAATGCAAGTTTGTAGTCAAAATGTATATCTGCAACAAGAGGGATATTAATCTGTTTTTTTATTTTTCCCAAGCATTTTGCTGCTTTGATATCAGGAACTGCCACTCTTATAATTTCGCAACCTGTTTTCTCCAGACTTCTTATTTGAGAAACTGTAGCACCAATATCTCTGGTATCTGTTTTTGTCATAGACTGTACAGATATCAGCGCATCTCCGCCTATTATAATGTTTCCAACTTTAATAGGTCTGGTTTTACGGCGTTTGATAGGATGATTGGTTATTTTGTGAGGTATTTTTTCCATGGAAGATATTTATTTTATCTTTTGCAACTCTCATAATATCATTAAATGTTACGTATACCATTAAAGTTACAAGGAGCGCAATGCCAAATTTTGTTGCCCATTCAAGCCCTTTCTCACTAATCGGACTGCCTTTTATAGCTTCTATTAGAAAGAAAAGTATATGCCCGCCATCCAGTACAGGAATCGGAAGTAAATTAAGTATGGCAAGGTTTACACTTATCAGAGCAAGCAGATAAAACAGGTTAATAAGTCCTTCTTTTGCCTGCTTATCTGCAAGCTGTGCAATCATTATTGGGCCGCCAAGTGTTTTAGTAGATATTTCCCTCTTTATAAGCATCCATATGGATCTATATGTAAGAACTGTCAAGTTTACGGTTTGATTGCATCCTTGAACAAATGCACCGATTGGCCCATATTTACGCGTTATTGTCTTAAATTCAGGAATTATTCCTATGAGACCAATGTTTAGTGTTTTATTAAGTTTAGGCACAACACTTATTTCCAACTGCTCCTTCTCACGCATTATTATGAGTGAGATTTCCTCTCCTGCACTGTTATGAATACTCTTTGCCATATCATTCCACGAGGACATTTGTTTGCCATTAATAAATAGAACAACATCTCCTTTTCTAATACCGGCTTTGTATGCAGGACTTTCAGGCTCAACAATTCCTATTACAGGGGGAATGAATGGAGAAACTCCCAAGTACCCGCCTCCTTTTTCTTTGTTGAACTCTGTTTTGACCTGAATGCTTTTTCTTTCTCCGTTTCTGTCAATGAGTATAGACAGTGCATGATTTGGATGAGTCAGGATAATATGTTGAAACTTACTCCAATCTTCGATTTGTTTGCCATTGGCTTTCAATATTGTATCTCCCACTTTCAGGTCAGCTTTGGAACCAGGCGAATCTTTGGCTATTTCTCCGATTTTAGCCTCAAAATAGGGTAGTTCTATTCCTGCAAAGAAGATACAAGAGAAGACAAAAATTGCCAGCAGTATATTCATAAAAGGGCCTGCAAGTATTACAAGGATTCTCTGAAAAGGCCCCTTAGAATAGAACTCACAATCAGCGCCTGTTTTTTCTTCAGTAGATTCTCCTGCAAGTTTTACATACCCTCCTAAAGGTACAGCAGAGACTAAGTATTCTGTATCTCCTTTCTGAAAGCCAATAAGTTTAGGGCCAAATCCCAGAGAGAATTTTTCTACTTTAATGCCAAAGCTCTTAGCTACAAGAAAATGTCCCAGTTCATGTACGAAAACCAGAATACTTATTACAACAATAAATGGGAGTATATGAATCAGCCAATTTAGAGCAAACATGTTTCCCTCGCCCAAGCATCAGATGCAAGGATATTATCAAGGCGTGGATTTTGAATAACATTATGTTTATTCATAACCTTTTCTATTATTTGAGGAATATCTGAAAATTTTATTTTTTTCTTAAGAAACAGATTGACAGCAACATCGTTTGCACTATTAAGAACAGCAGGCATAGTTCCGCCAATTGTACCTGCTTCATAAGCAAGTTTCAGGCAAGGGAATTTGTCAAAGTTTGGAGCTGAAAAATGAAACTGAGATATTTCTGTTAAGTCTAAAGGCTCTAGTTGTGTAGGCATTCGCTCCGGATACGTTAATGCGTACTGAATAGGCATCTTCATATCAGGAATTCCAAGCAAGGCAAATACTGACCCATCAATAAATTCTACCATGGAATGGATAATACATTCAGGATGTATAATGATTTCAATTTTCGATATATCTATTCCAAACAGCCAATGCGCCTCTATGACTTCCAATCCCTTATTCATGAGTGTTGCAGAATCTATGCTGATTTTTCTCCCCATTTCCCATACGGGGTGAGCTAATGCCTGCTCAGGACTAATATTATGCAAGTTTTTTTCTTTGTAAAATGGACCTCCTGAAGCTGTAAGAATAATTCTCTTTATATCCTTCTTTGATTTTCCCTCAACGCACTGAAAAATGGCATTATGTTCACTATCCACAGGAAGGAGTTTTACTCCTTTTCCCTTAACCTCTTTTAGCATAATTTCTCCTGCAGCAACCAGCAGTTCCTTAGCTGCAATCGCAATATGCTTGCCTTTTTTTATTGCTTCTAAGGTTGGGATTAGTCCGGTTATACCTGTGATTGCTGATACTACAATATCAACTTCATCAAGTGTTGATATTTTGACGAGACTTTCATATCCACATTCTATTTTTATCTTTTTATCTTTGATGCGGCCGCGAAGTTGATTTTGCGTATGCTCGTCCATTACTACAACAAATTTGGGATGAAACTGGTTTATCTGCTTTTCTAAAAGGTTGATATTAGCTTTGCCTGATATGGCTGTAACTTTGAATTTGTCAGGAAAGGATTCTACAATCTCAAGAGTGTTTCTGCCAATTGAACCTGTTGCTCCAAGAACAGCAATGTTTTTCATTTTGCATTTGGCTCATAAACACTTACACATTTTCTGGCTCTGATATTTTCAAAACAGACCACGCCGCTTATTTTAGAAAACAACGTCCAATCTCTTCCACAACCAACGTTTTTTCCCGGAGAGAATTTTGTTCCGCGCTGACGAACAATAATACTGCCAGCTTTTACGGGCTGTCCACCAGAACACTTTATGCCAAGTCTCTTACCTGCGCTATCTCTCCCATTCCTCGAACTTCCCAGTCCCTTTTTATGTGCCATAGTATATCTCCTGACTTTTTAATGTATTGGGGAGTATATTGATTTTCTGATCTATTGTCAAGTAAGCAACTCAGTTGGGTAATGCAAGAAGTTTTATGCAAATTCATACTATCAATCTCTCCTAAGGACTGTAAATTATCAGTCATCTCCTAAATTGTTTATGCTACTTCTCTTCACCTTGTGGATACTGCCGTTCTGTGTATAACTCTTCGAGTTA
>JAHJDO010000071.1 GCA_018812485.1 bacterium
GATGAGATAGATAATGCGCCTGAGGAGCAAGAGAGAGGAGTAACGATAAATGTACATCATGCAGAATATGAGACAGAGAATAGGCACTATGCGCATGTAGATTGTCCAGGGCATGCAGATTATATAAAGAATATGATAACAGGTGCAGCACAGATGGACGGAGCAGTGTTAGTAGTAAGCGCAGCAGATGGACCAATGCCGCAGACAAGAGAGCACATATTATTAGCAAGGCAGGTAGGAGTGCCGTCACTGGTGGTATTTTTAAATAAGGTGGATCAGGTAGATGATAAGGAACTGTTGGAATTAGTAGAGCTAGAGGTAAGGGAGTTATTGACGAAGTATGAATTTCCTGGGGATGATATACCAGTGGTAATGGGTTCGGCATTAGCGGCAATGGATTGTGGATGCGGGAAAGAAGAGTGCGAGAAATGCAAACCAGTGCTAGAGTTATTAAAGCAGATGGACGAATATATACCGTTACCAAAGAGAGAGATAGAAAAGCCATTTCTAATGGCAATAGAGGATGTATTCACGATAACAGGAAGAGGGACAGTAGGGACAGGAAGAGTAGAGAGAGGAGTAGTAAAGGTAGGAGAGAGCGTAGAGATAGTAGGGTTACGAGAGACGAAGAAGACTGTGGTAACAGGAGTAGAGATGTTTAGGAAGCTGTTGGATCAGGGACAGGCAGGAGATAATGTAGGAGTATTGTTGAGAGGAATAGAGAGAGCAGATATAGAGAGAGGACAAGTATTGGCGGCTCCTGGGACAATAACACCGCATACACAGTTTAAAGCAAAGGTGTATATATTGAAGAAAGAAGAAGGAGGAAGGCATACGCCATTTTTCAAGGGATACAGGCCGCAGTTTTATTTTCGGACAACAGATGTAACAGGAACTGCAAAGTTAGCTCAAGGGGTAGAGATGGTAATGCCAGGAGACAATGTAGATTTAGAGATAGAGTTAATAGCGCCGATAGCAATGGAAGATGGTTTAAGATTTGCGATAAGAGAGGGAGGTAAGACGGTAGGTGCTGGTGTTGTATCTAAAATTATTAAGTGAACTAAGTAGATAGGCAGTACTTATAGGATAACAAAATGCCAAAGGAAAAGATAAGGGTAAGTTTGAAGGCTAATGACCACAGATTGCTTGACCAATCTGTTAAGGAGATAGTTAAAACAGTTGAGAAAACAGGTGCTGTTGTTATAGGACCTATTCCATTACCAACAAGAAAGGAAAGATTTACAGTATTAAGATCCCCTCATGTTGATAAAAAATCACGTGAACAGTTTGAAATAAGAACACATAAAAGACTGATAGATATTATAGAGCCAACTCCTAAGACTGTGGATGCATTGATGAAGCTTGACTTACCGTCTGGGGTTGATGTTGAGGTTAAATTGTAGGAAATGGAATTATAATGTTCTCTGGTCTAATAGGTAGAAAAGTAGGCATGACACAGATTTTTGGGGAGAAGGGAGAAGTTATACCTGTTACTTTGATTGAAGCTGGACCATGTGTTGTTTTGCAAAAAAAAGCATCAGATCAAGAAGGATATGAGGCTATTCAGTTAGGATATGAGGATATAGCGGAAAAGAAATTAACAAAATCCTTGAAGGCTAAGTTTATTAAGATAAAAGTAAACCCTAAAAGATATATAAGGGAATTCAGGGTGAATAATCTTAACGATTATGAAGTAGGACAGGAACTGAAGGTTGATATTTTCGAGGAAGGAAGCTTTGTTGATGTATGTGGAACTTCCAAAGGGAAGGGGTTTGCGGGTGTAATAAAGAGATGGGGATTTAAAGGAGGACCTGCGTCTCATGGCTCAAGATTTCACAGAGCTCCTGGATCCATAGGTGCTAGTTCTTCTCCTTCGCGTGTATTTAAAGGGCAAAAGTTGCCGGGGCATATGGGAAACAAGAAAGTTACTATACAAAGTCTTGAAATTGTGCGGTTGGATAAGGAGAAAAATTTATTAGTTATAAGGGGAGCTGTCCCTGGAGCGAGTAGAGGAATTGTGATAGTGGAAAAGGCTAAAAAGAAGGGTTAATTACTGTGGCAACTATTAAAGTATATAGCATTGATAAAAAAGAATCAGAAGAGCTTAAGCTAGATAATAAAATATTTGATAAAAAGGTTAATGAATCGGTTTTGCAACAAGCAGTGAGAATGTATCTGGCAAATAAGAGGAAGGGTTCTGCTAATACGAAGACAAGGGCTGAAGTTAGAGGAGGAGGTGCGAAACCTTGGAAACAAAAAGGAACAGGTAGAGCACGCGCAGGGAGTAATTCCTCTCCTTTATGGAGAAAAGGCGGCGTTACTTTTGGTCCGAAGCCAAGAGACTTTCATTACTCTATCCCGCAAAAAGTAAAGGATTTGGCCCTAAAGTCTGCAGTGAATGTTAAGTATAAGGATAATCAAATAATGCTGATAGATAGCCTTGTTGTTAAAAGCGGAAAGACAAAGGATGCAGCCGGCATTTTTTCTAAGTTTTGTCCTGGGAAAAGAGTTTTGGTTATAAAAGATAAAATAGACGAGAGTACAGCCAGGTCTATGAGGAATTTGCAGGATATAAGAGTTATAAGTTCAGCGAGTGTTAATACGTATGATATTTTGGCGCATGATATTTTATTTTGCGACAGAGATAGCTTTGCTAATTTCTCAAATAGGATGATGCATAAAGAATGAAAAGTATATATGAAATTATAAAAGGTCCGCTGATTACGGAAAAGAGCACAGATATTGGCGAGAAGCAGAACAAATATGTTTTCAAAGTAGGTTGTAATGCAAATAAAATTGAGATCAGGAACGCAATAGAGAAGATATTTAACGTAAAGATAGAGAAAGTTAATACTATAAAACTACAGGGTAAAAAGAAAAGGGTTAGGAAAGTTGAGGGAAAAACGCCTGATTGGAAGAAGGCTGTTATAACACTTAAGGAAGGCAATAAAATAGAATTTATTTAGCGAGTAATTATGGCAATAAAAAAGCATAAACCAACAACTCCAAGTAGAAGATTTGCGGAGCTGCCTGCATTTGATGAGCTTACAAAAAGCAAGTCTGAAAAGAGTCTCACTGTATCATTGAATAAAAAGAGTGGGCGTAATGTTAGAGGCAAGATTACTGTAAGGCACAGAGGCGGCGGGCATAAACGAAAATACCGTATTATTGATTTTATGAGAAGCAAGAAAGATATAGAGGGGAAAATAGTTTCAATTGAGTATGACCCAAACAGAACGAGCAGAATTGCTCTAACGCAGTATCTTGACGGTGAAAAGAAATATATAATCGCGCCGGCAGAAATTAGAGTGGGTGACAAAATTATATCTGGGAAAACGGTAGAAATAAAAGCAGGTAATAGTCTGCCTTTAAGAAATATCCCTGCAGGTACTTTAATTCATAACGTGCAATTATATAAAAATAAGGGTGGCCAATTAGCGCGTAGCGCTGGAGCAAGTGCTCAGTTAATGTCAAAAGAGGGGAACTATGCGCATGTAAGACTTCCATCAGGGGAGGTTAGAGCTGTTTTCCTAGATTGCATGGCTACTATTGGGCAGGTTGGTAATATTGACCATAACAGCATATCAAGTGGTAAAGCAGGTCGAAGCCGCTGGTTAGGTAAACGTCCAAAGGTGCGAGGTGTGGCTATGAATCCTGTTGACCATCCTCTTGGAGGCGGAGAGGGAAAGAGTTCAGGAGGAAGACATCCTGTTTCCCCGTGGGGACAGCCTACTAAAGGATTTAAAACAAGGAAAAAACGTAAAGAATCGGATAAATACATAATAAAACATAGGAATAAAGCATAAAAATGTCTAGATCAATTAAAAAAGGACCATATTTAGACCAAAAGCTGGTAAAGAAAATGGAAGAAGCTAAAAGATCCGGTAATAAAAAGATTATTCAGACGTGGTCGCGTAGTTGTACTATTATACCTGATTTTGTTGGTCAGAGCATTGGTGTACATAACGGGATGAAATTTATACCAGTGTACATAACAGAAAATATGGTTGGACACAAACTGGGCGAATTTTCCCATACACGCACATTTCGCGCACATAGTGGGCAGAAGTCTAAAGTAGAAGAAAAAGGATCGAAAAAGGAGTAATAAAGACGTCATGTATGCAAGAGCAAAAGCACGATTTATCCATGCATCTCCAAGGAAGTTAAGGGATGTGGTAAATCTTATTAGAGGCAGAGACGTAACTAAAGCGCTCAATATTCTTAAACTTGTCTCGAGAACATCTATTCCTGTTGAAAAAGTTTTGCGCTCAGCAGTAGCAAATGCTGCACAACTAGCAAATATAAATGAGCAAGATTTATATATCTCCAAGATTACAGTTGATATAGGACCTGTTATGAAGAGATTTAGGGCTGCAGCAAAGGGACGGGCGGTTAAAATAAGAAAAAGGACGAGTCATATTAATATAGTGTTGCAGGATAAAATTAAAAAGAAAGTATCGGTATTACAGAATAAGCAATCTAGGGAAGAGGGATCTTCTGATAAAATATTAAAAACTGAAGAGTCAGAAAAAGGGACACAGAATGGGACAAAAGGTTCATCCAGTAGGGTTTAGATTAGGGGGAATAAAAACCTCTCAGTCATGTTGGATTGCGAAGAAGGATTATGCATCCCTTATTTTAGAGGATGTACATATTCGTGAATATATTAACAAGAATTTAGAACATGCAGGTGTAGCTGATATAGAAATTCGCCGGTCATTAGGAAAGGCAACTATAAATCTTCACACTGCAAGACCAGGAGTTATTATTGGTAGAAAAGGTACGGAAATTGATCGATTAAGAGAAAGCTTGGAAAAGATGACAAACAAGCAGATTGTTATAAATATTGTGGAAATTGAAAACCCAGCTATAAATGCGCAATTGGTTGCAAAGGGCATAGGAGCGCAGTTGATAAAAAGAGTTCCATTTAGAAGAGCAATGAAAAAAGCTGTCAGCTTAGCAATGCAATCTGGAGCGCAAGGCATGAAAATAGTTTGTTCCGGGCGTCTTGGAGGAGTTGAGATAGCACGAAGGGAAACGGCAAAGGATGGAAAGATACCTCTGCATACTTTAAGGGCTGATATAGATTACGGTTTTGCGGAAGCACATACTACGTACGGGATAATAGGTGTAAAGGTGTGGGTGTGCAAAGGGGAGATTATATAAGATGGCATTAATTCCCAAACGCGTTAAACATAGAAAGATGCAGAGAGGACGTATGAAGGGAATCTCCAGCAGAGGGCATAATACAAGTTTTGGAGAATATGGTTTGAAAGCTTTAGAATGTGCGTGGATAACTAGCCGTCAGCTTGAAGCTGCAAGAGTTGCAATGACAAGATATATTAAACGAGGTGGCAAGGTTTGGATAAGAGTAGTTGCTGATAAGCCTGTAACAAAAAAGCCAGCTGAGACTAGGATGGGAAAGGGGAAAGGAGCCCCTGAGTACTGGGTTTCAGTTATCAAGCCGGGTAGAGTCTTGTTTGAGCTAGGCGGTATTCCAGAAGATTTAGCACGAGAGGCTATGAAACTTGCAGCAACAAAACTGCCTATAAAGACACGATTCATAGTCAGAGGAAAATTGGGTGTGACATCATAATGAAGGTTAGTAAGTTTAGAGATATGACAAATATAGAATTGGATCAAGAGCTTGTTAATTTAAAACAGGAAATATTTAATTTGAATGTTCGTTCATCTACGGGGCAATTGGAGGATACAAAAAGGACTGGACGATTAAAAAAGGATATAGCAAGAATTAAGACTGTCTTGCGAGAGAGACAGATAGAGGAAGAGAAAAGTGAGAAGGATTCAAATAACAAAGACTAAAGCAGGCGTTGTTGTTAGTGATAAGATGGATAAGACGGTTGTCGTTTTAGTAGAAAGGCTGGTTTTACATTCAGTCTATAAAAAAAGAGTGAGAAGATTCAGCAGGTTTAAAGCGCACGATAAAGATAACTCTGCGCATATAGGCGATAGAGTGGAAATTAAGGAAACCAGACCGCTAAGTAAAGATAAAAGATGGTATATTTCGAGGATTATAGAAAGGGCTAATAGCTAAATATGATACAAGCGCAAACCATTCTCAACGTGGCTGATAATTCAGGAGCAAAAAAGTTGATGTGCTTCAAGGTATTAGGAGGCACACGCAGAAGATATGCCCGAATAGGCGATATTGTAGTAGCGTCTGTAAAAGAGTCAACTCCTGAGGGTGCTGTTAAAAAAGGGGAGGTAGTAAAAGTTGTTATTGTGCGAACAAGAAAGGAAATTAGAAGAGAAGATGGTTCATATATAAAGTTTGATAAAAATGCTGGTGTTATAATTGATGCTCAGAAGAATCCGATTGGAACGAGGATTTTTGGACCAGTTGCCAGAGAATTGCGGGATAAGGAGTTTACTAAAATTATTTCATTAGCTCCTGAGGTTATTTAAAAGAAAAAGTGAAGAGTTAAATGGCTAAAGAACATAATTATATTAAAAAAGGTGATCAAGTTGTGGTTATATCAGGGAAGGAGAAGGGCAAGACAGGGCGTGTTTTGCGTGTATTTCCGAAGAAACAGAGAGCTATTGTAGAGAGAGTGAATTTTGTTAAGAAACACACAAAACCTTCACAGAAGAATCGACAAGGGGGGATAGTAGAAAAAGAGACATCTCTGCATGTGTCTAATTTATTGTTATATTGCGTGCGATGTGAAAAAGGGTCGAGAATCGGATTCAAAATATTGGAAAATAAAAACAAAGTGAGATATTGCAAACGTTGCAATGAGTTAATTGACAAGAGTTAAAGATGACGCGGTTAGAAAAAAAATATAAAGAAGAAGTAGTATCCAAAATGATGAAGAAATTTGGGTATAAAAATAAACTACAGGTCCCGAAATTGGAAAAGATTGTGCTTAACACATGTCTAAAAGAGGCTATAGAGAATAAGAAGGTTTTGGATGGTGCATGTTTAGAACTGGGAGCAATAACAGGGCAAAAACCAGTTATTACAAAAGCAAAGAAGTCTATAGCAGGATTTAAGCTCAGGGCTGAAATGCCAATAGGTGCTAAAGTAACCCTACGGCGAAGTAAAATGCATGAATTTCTTGATCGCTTGTTAAATATAACTCTGCCACGTATAAGGGATTTTAGAGGAGTTTCTCCGAAATCTTTTGATGTTAGAGGAAACTATACATTGGGTATTAAGGAACAAATTATATTTCCAGAGATAGATGTTGATAAAACAGAGAAAGTCCATGGTTTAGATGTTACAATTGTCACTAGTGCAAAAACTCCTGACGAAGGAAGAGAGTTGTTAAGATTGTTAGGTATGCCTTTTACTAGAGATGATACATAGTTTGTTTCGAGTTTCAATATTAGAATTTAGAATTTGAGGAAGGGAAGGTATGGCAAAAAAAGCGCTTATAGCAAAAGCCAAAAGAGAGCCAAAATATAAAGTGCGAAAGTACAATAGGTGTAATTTGTGCGGAAGACCGCGAGGATATCTAAGAAAATTCGGATTATGTAGAATGTGCTTTAGAAAATTAGCTCTGAGTGGAAAACTTCCTGGAGTTATAAAAGCTAGTTGGTAATTTAGGAGGATAAAGATGCCTGTAACAGATCCAATATCGGATATGCTTACGTCGATTAGAAATGCTTATATGGTTAATAAGAGCCATTTATCTGTATCAGCCTCCACATTGAAGGCTGATATAATAGAGATTCTAAAAAAAGAGGGGTTCGTTCAGGATTATAAAGTTGAGGCTAATAATAGCCATAAAATCATAGAAATAGATTTGCGCTATGATAAAAAAGAACCTATGGTAAGAGGTTTAGAAAGAGTAAGTAAACCAGGTCTACGTATATATGTACCTGCTTCTAAAATCCCCAGAGTAAAGAGAGGCTCAGGAATAGCCATCTTATCTACTTCAGAAGGAATAATGACTGATAAAGAATGTCGAAGGAAGAAAATTGGAGGCGAGGTTATTTGCTATGCATGGTAGGAGGAAATGGTGTCTAGGATAGGAAAAATGCCAATAGATATTCCGGATGGTGTTAAGGTGCAAATAGATGGGAATCTAATTAAGATTAGCGGACCTAAAGGCGCTCTGGAACATAAGTTAGACGCAGAGGTATCTGCAATTGTAGAGGATAACAAGATTATTGTAAAGAGAGGATCAGATAGAAAATCAGCAAGGGCAAAACATGGATTACACAGAGCTTTAATCTCCAATATGGTGATAGGAATAACTACGGGGTTTGAAAAAATTCTGGAAATCAAAGGGGTGGGGTATAGAGCTCAAGTCCAGGGGCAGAAGTTGCAGCTGCAATTGGGATTTTCACATCCAATAGTATATGAGGTTCCGTTAAATATAGAAATCGAAGTAAGGAAAAACAATCAGATTGTGGTGAAAGGGATTGATAAACAGTTGGTAGGCGAGGTAGCTGTCACAATTAGGAATATGAGAAAGCCAGAGCCATATAAAGGAAAGGGGATTCGCTACTTAGGCGAGTACGTTAGACATAAGGTTGGTAAGACAGCTACAGCTGATGCGAAGGCATAAAGGATACTGCTGATGAAATTAGAAGGTAGAGCTAGAAGACATAAAAGAGTAAGAAAAAAAGTTATTGGTACAGCTCAAAGGCCAAGGTTGAGTGTCTTTAGAAGTTTGGGGCATATATATGTTCAATTGATTGATGATGGGAATAGTAAGACAATGCTTTCAGTATCAACTCGTTCAAAAGACTGTAGGGGGGAAATAAAGTACGGAGGAAACATACTAGCAGCAAAAGCTGTGGGAAAGATGCTGGGGGAGAAGGCGTTAAATAATAAGATTACAGATGTTGTCTTTGATAGGGGAGGATATTTATATCATGGTCGCATAAAGGCTTTAGCGGACGCGGCCAGAGAAGCTGGGCTTAAGTTTTAGCGTGAGGAGGATACTAGTTTGAGAGAAAATAGAATAAAAGAGGCGTCAGAGGAGCAGGAGCTAATAGAGCGGATTGTGCATGTAAATAGGGTTGGTAAGGTTGTAAAAGGTGGAAGGAAGTTCGGTTTTAGCAGTCTGGCTGTAGTAGGTGATGGAAATGGAAGAGTAGGATATGGCATAGGTAAGGCAAATGCAGTGCCTGAGTCAATAAAAAAGGCTGTCCAATCAGCAAAGAAGAATATGATAGATGTTTTAATTGTAGATACGACAATCCCATTTGAAATAGTAGGCCATTATGATGCAGCAAGAATTATGTTAAAACCTGCTTCAAAGGGAACAGGTGTAATTGCAGGAAGCGCGGTTAGGGCTGTATTGGAAGCTGTTGGTATTCAAAATGCTCTGACAAAATGTTTGGGATCCAATAACCCGATAAATGTTGTTAGAGCAACAATAGAAGGCTTGAGAAATATATCAGAGATTTATGAGTTATCAAAGAAAAGGCACAGATAAATGATATTAGGCAATTTGAAAGTTCCTAGGGGTGCTAATAAGAGAAAGAAAGTAGTTGGACGTGGTAATGGTTCTGGCCATGGGAAAACTGCTTGTAAGGGAAATAAGGGCCAGAAAGCAAGATCTGGTGGCAAAGTTCGCCGTGGTTTTGAAGGCGGACAAATGCCTCTCTATCGGAGAGTACCAAAAAGAGGATTTACAAGTCGCTCAAGGGAGAAAATAGTAGTTATAAATATAGGGAAACTAAATTGTTTTAATGACGGTTCAGTTGTGAATCTTGAGCATCTTATAGAGAAAGGGCTGCTAAAGTCTCAGAATGTTTTAGTCAAAATTTTAGGTATGGGAGAGTTAAAGAAAAAGTTAAACATAAGAGCGCATAGCTTTAGTAAGAGTGCTATTAAGAAGATTAGAGACGCTAAAGGAACTGCAGAGGTTATATAATGCTTTCAGGATTTCGAGATATATTTAGAATACCAGAATTAAAGAAAAGGGTTTTGTTTACTTTGGCTATTATAGCTGTTTTTAGAATAGGTGCTTTTGTCCCAACGCCAGGTATAGATACTAGTGCGTTAGTTGACTATTTTGCTAGAATGCAGGGCACTCTCTTTGGAATGGCAGATCTATTTTCAGGAGGAGCGTTACGAAAACTGTCCATATTTGCCTTGGGCATAATGCCGTATATCAGCGCTTCAATCATAATGCAGTTATTGACTCCGGTTATCCCTTATTTAGAAAAATTGTCAAAAGAAGGAGATTTTGGACGAAAGAAGATAACTCAGTATACCAGGTACGGAACAATAGTAGTGAGTATAATTCAATCCACCGGTATTAGCTTATGGTTGTCTAACCCGCATAGTTTTGGGGGATTAAAAATAGTTCCTAATCCAGGTCTCTATTTTCACTTCATAGTTGTAATGACTCTTACCACAGGAACGGTGTTCATTATGTGGCTGGGAGAACAGATAACTGAACGCGGGATAGGCAATGGAATATCACTTATAATTTTCGCAGGAATCGTTGCTGGAATGCCTGGAGATCTACGCAGGACTTGGGGGTTACTTGATACTGGGCAGATGAGGTTCTTTACATTAATATTTCTCGTGGCAATTATGATTGTAGTTATTGCAGCAGTGGTCTTAATTACGCAAGGGTACAGGAAGATACCTGTTCAATATGCGAAGCGTATTGTTGGAAGGAAAATGTACGGAGGACAGAATACGCATATCCCTTTACGTGTAAACCAGGCAGGAGTGATCCCGATTATATTTGCAGTTTCTATTATGATGTTTCCACAGACAATAATGACCTTTTTGCCAGGTAAAAGTTCAATAATTGGAACCATTGTTTCTTATTTTTCGATGAACCAATGGCCCGGTATGATAATGTATGTTGTTTTAATTATATTATTCACATACTTTTACACAGCTATTACTTTTAATCCTGTAGAAATGGCTGATAATATGAAGAAGTATGGTGGATTTGTTCCTGGTATAAGACCCGGCAAACCAACTGCTGAATATTTTGATAGGATAATGACAAAAATTGCTTTTGCAGGAGGTATATTTTTAGGAGCTATAGCAATCTTACCAACCTTGTTGACAAAGTGGCTGAATATTCCATTTTATTTTGGAGGAACTTCGCTTTTAATAGTTGTTGGAGTTGCTCTGGATACAATGAAACAGGTAGAATCACACCTGTTAATGAGACATTATGAAGGGTTTATGAAAAAAGGAAGATTGAGAGCGCGGTATTGAGCGAGGAATAACAGTGTTTAGAATTTTGAAGATTAGGATTTTATCTCAATTATGTATATAATTCTATTAGGGGCTCCAGGAGTAGGTAAGGGAACACTAGCTGAGATGATTGCGAGAAAATTTGGTATATTTCATCTATCTACAGGGGATATTCTTAGAGATAATGTCAATAATGAAACTTATGTGGGAAATCAAGCCAGAGAGTATATGGATAATGGGAAACTGGTTCCTGATGATATTATGATACAAATGGTAGAAGGAAGAGTTCTCGAAGAAGATTGTAAAACTGGTTTTATATTGGATGGGTTCCCCAGGACTATAAAACAAGCCGAGGCATTGGAATTGATATTCGATGAGCTTAATATAGTTGTTGACGCGATTCTTAATTTAAAAGCATCTCAGGAGATAATTATAGAAAGACTTTCTGGGAGAAGGACGTGTAAGAATTGCGGGGAAATTTATCATATTAAGAATATTCCTCCTAAGGTTGAGGATAAGTGTGACAAGTGTGCTGATAGGTTGTATCAGCGCGACGATGATAAAAAAGATGTTGTGAAAGAGAGATTGATGGTGTATAAGACACAAACAAAAAAATTAATCTCATATTATAAAAAGCAAGATTCGTTCTGTGAAATTAATGCCAATAAAAAAGCTGATGAAATGTTTGTGGAAGTCTATAACTGCTTAGGAAGAGTGAGTAAAAGTGGGTAAAGAAGAAGCAATAGAAGTAAGGGGCAAAGTAGTGGATACATTACCCAATGCAATGTTTAGAGTAGAGTTAGAAAACGGGCATAAAGTGCTGGCTCATCTCGGCGGTAAGATGAGAATGCGATATATAAAAATTCTTTCAGGGGATGAAGTAAGTGTTGAGCCTTCTCCTTATGATTTAACAAGAGGGCGAATCGTATACAGGTTTAAATAATTATGAAAGTAAGAGTTTCAGTTAAGAAAATATGTGATCAGTGTAAGGTGGTAAAAAGGGGTCGTGTTCTTAGGATTATTTGTAAGAATCCAAAACATAAGCAAAGACAGAAGTAGAAAGCATAGATAGGAATAAAATGGCTAGAATTCATGGTGTAGATTTACCAAAAGATAAGAGAGTCGTAATAGGGTTAACATATATTTACGGTATAGGTAGAGCGTTATCCATAAAGATTCTAAAGATTGTGAATGTTTCTCCAGACAAGCGAGTGAAAGATTTAACAGAAGATGAAATAAGTAAGATTGCCTCTATAATGCAGGAAGGTTATGAAATAGAAGGTTCCTTGCGTCGTAATGTGGTTTCTCATATTAGAAGGTTGATTGATATAGGCTCGTATAGAGGGACTAGACATCGTAAAAATTTGCCGCTTAGAGGGCAAAGAACGAGGACCAATGCAAGAACTAGAAAGGGGCCAAGAAAGATAGTAATGAGAGCTAGGCAGAAAGAGAGTAAAGAATAATGACTAAAGTGAAGAAAAAAACTAAGAAATCGGTCAGGAAAGTAACTAAAAATGTTCCTTCTGGTGTTGTTTATATCCAGGCAACATTTAATAATACAATAGTTACTATAACGGACCTTTCAGGTAATGTTATATCATGGGCAAGCGCTGGTAACAGTGGCTTTTCAGGTTCAAGAAAAAGCACGCCGTTTGCAGCGCAAGTAACTGCTGGAACAGCTGCGCAGAAGGCTATTGCGTGTGGAATGAGACAAGTTGAGGTTTATGTAAAAGGACCTGGAAGTGGTAGAGAAACAGCAATAAGGGCTCTCCAGTCAGCAGGATTAGGAATAAATTTGATAAAGGATGTAACGCCTGTACCACATAATGGGTGCAGGCCGCCTAAGAGAAGAAGAGTCTAATTAGCGGGAGGTTATAAACTTGGGTAGATATATTGGGCCGGTTTGTAGATTGTGTAGGAGAGATGGAGAAAAGTTGTTTTTGAAAGGCAGGGTTTGCAATACTGAAAAATGTGCATTGGAGAAAAGAAATGCTGCTCTAGGTAAGCGCGTTCAGAGAAAACGAAAGATGTCAGATTTCGGCTTAAGGTTAAGAGAAAAACAAAAAGCAAAGAGAATATACGGTATTTTAGAGAAGCAATTCAAGGGATATTATAAAATAGCTGCTAAGAGCAAGGGCGTAACAGGAGATATATTGTTAGAGTTATTAGAGAGGCGTTTAGATAATGTTGTTTTTCGCTGTAGTTTTGCAACGACTAGAAGAGAGTCCAGGCAATTGATAAGACATGGTCACTTTCTTGTAAATGGAAGAGTGGTAGATATTCCCTCATATTTAGTAAATCCGAATGAAAAAGTACAGATAAAAGCGAAAGATAAAGAATGTGATTTTTTTAAAGATATAATTGAGATAACAAAGGAAAAGGAGATTCCTCCTTGGCTGGAAGTTGATAAGAAAGATCTCACAGGGAAGATACTCAGGGTTCCATCTCGTGAGGAAATGGGAGTGTCCTTAAAAGAACAACTGATTGTTGAATTGTATTCAAAATAAGTTCCAGTTTCAATAACTGTTATTACGATTGAAGATTTAAAAATAGGAGAAGGATATGTCTTTAAAGTTAAAAAATTTCGAGATGCCCCAAAAAGTGAAATGTGATGATAAGGTGTCTAATAATACATTTGGGAAATTTACAATAGAGCCTTTTGAGCGTGGTTTTGGTACAACCATAGGTAATGCGCTTCGTAGAGTTATGCTTTCTTCGTTAGAAGGTACGGCTGTTAAAGCTGTTAGAATAAAAAATGTTCTTCATGAATTTTCTACAATAAAGGATGTAAAAGAGGATGTTGTTGAGATAATTTTGAATTTAAAACAGTTAATTGTAAAGAGTTCGGGGGATTCTCCCAAGGTACTGGCTCTTAAGGTAAAAGGCGCTAAAGAGGTAAAAGCATCTAATATTAAAGTAAGCAGCGGAGTAGCGATTATTAATCCGGATTTACACATAGCTACACTCAATAAAAATGCTGAGTTGGATATGGAGATTCATGTTGGCAAAGGAAGAGGATACATAACTGCAGAAGAAAATAAAGAGAAAAAGCAGCCAGTTGATTTAATAAGTATTGATTCATTCTTTTCCCCGGTAAGACGAGTGAGTTATACTGTAGAAGATGCAAGAGTTGGACAGCGGACGAATTATGATAGACTAATCTTGGAAGTACGGACAGATGGAACTGTTTCTCCATATGATGCTATTGTTTCTGCTGCAGAGATTATTAATGAACATTTGATGTTATTTATAGCTCCTGAAAAGATAAAAACTGAGGAAGTAGAGCAGGTTAGTGAAGAGGAGAAAAAAAGAGAGGGGTATTTAAAGCAGAACATAAACGAGTTAGAATTATCTGTTAGAGCGTCCAATTGTCTGAGGGCAGCAAATATTAAAACAATTGGAGAACTTGTACAAAAAACAGAAGCTAACATGCTCAAATATAGAAATTTTGGGAAGAAATCTTTGAATGAAATAAGGGAAATTTTGAGTAAAATGGGATTAGATTTTAAAGGCAAGTCAGAAGCCTCAAAGGATTTGAAAGAAGAGAAAAAAGAAGAAAAATTAAAAACGCAAACCAAAAAGAAGAAGTAAAGAATGCGGCATAGAAAAGCGGGTAGAAAACTGGGCAGGACCTCAAGCCATAGGCAAGCTTTGTTTATGAATTTATTATGTGCTCTATTTGAGCATGAAAAGATTAAAACAACAGAGGCAAAAGGTAAAGAGATTAAAAGATTAGGTGATAAATTAATCAGTTTAGCAAAAAGAGGGGATTTACACGCCAGGCGCATAGCAGCAGCTACAATTGTTAACAAAAAAATATTAACAAAGTTATTTAATAAAATCGCTCCTGAGCTTAAGGATAGGCAAGGTGGATATATACGTTTGATAAAGATAGGTGCACGGCTCGGAGACGCTGCTCCACAGGTTATTGTAGAAATTGTTAAGTAAAGAGTTTTAACTCTTTTTAAGTATTATTTCAGAGGTTAATCAAGCAATGCCAATAAAAATTATTCTTAACAAATGCACAGGTTGCAGAAAATGCATCCCTGTCTGTCCATTTTCTGCTATAGAGGTAGTAGAGAAAAAAGCTAAAATTCTGGATAATTGCACATTATGCGGAGCATGTGTGGATGCATGCAGATTTGATGCAATAGTTTTGGACAAAGAAGAGAAAAAAATATCAACTGATGAATATAAAGGTATATTGGTTTTTGCAGAACAAAGACATGATGAACTTCAGACTGTAACACTGGAACTATTGAATGAGGCAAGGAAATTAGCGGATATATTAAAGGAAGAATTATCAGTAGTTTTGCTTGGGAATAAAGTTGATAAAATTGCCAAGGAGCTGCTATTCTTTGGCGCAGACAGGGTATATCTGGCAAGTGATCCTAAATTAGAATCTTATAAGAATAGTGTGTATACGGACGTTCTAGCGCATGTAATTAATAAATATAAACCGGAGATTTTTCTCATTGGCGCAACAACAATAGGCAGGTCTTTGGCTCCAAGAGTAGCTGTGAGGATTCAGACTGGTCTAACAGCGGATTGTACAGGGCTAAGTATTGACATGGACAAGAGACTGTTATTGCAAACCAGACCTGCATTTGGCGGTAATATTATGGCAACAATTATATGCCCTCAGCATCGTCCTCAGATGGCAACAGTTAGACCTAAGGTTTTTAAAAAGCCAGAGAGAAATCCTGATAGAAAAGGAGAGATAGTAAAAATAGGGTTTGAGCTAAAGATTGATGATTTAGTTGCAAAGATTGTAGATACAATAGTAGTGGAATCGCAAGTAGTTGATCTACAAGAGGCGGAAATTATTGTCTCTGGTGGACGAGGCTTAGGTAAAGCGGAGAATTTTAACTTAATAAAAGACCTTGCCAATAGTATTGGCGCAGCAGTGGGTGCGTCGAGAGCGACAGTTGATGCAGGATGGATCCCTTCTTATCATCAAGTAGGCCAGACAGGGAAGACAGTTCAACCTAGATTGTATATCGCATGTGGAATATCTGGAGCAGTTCAACATTTAGTTGGCATGCGTTCGTCTGATATAATTGTAGCTATTAACAAAGATCCAGATGCACCCATATTCCAAGTTGCAACTTATGGAATTGTCGCAGATCTGTTTGATATAGTTCCAGCTCTTACTAGTAAACTAAAACAAGTTTTATCTTGAAACATAATCTAAATAACGCACTTTTCAAAACGAGATCTCGTATACTCTCAGGATTAAAGAAAATAAAGAGTGTTTTGGGACCACATCTAGAACATGAGATTCTGGAGAAATTGGAAGAGATCTTGATAACAGCTGATATTGGAGTTAGGACAACCCATAAGATCATAAATAATTTAGAAAGCTCAATACATAATACTGATAAAAATGATTTTCAGGCTATTTTGTGTGCATTAGAAAGAGAATTACTAAAGGTTTTTGAAAGAAATAATCAGAGAGAAATTCTTCCACAACACCAGTTGACTGGATGTAAGATGCCTTTGAAAGTTATATTAGCTGTTGGTGTAAATGGGGTTGGCAAAACAACCAGTATTGTAAAGATTGCACATAGATATAAAAAGCAGGGAAAAGAGGTTTTACTTGTTGCAACAGACACATTTAGAGCAGCAGCAAACGAGCAGATAGAGATATTGGCTGACAGGGCAAATTTGGAACTTATAAAATCTCGATATGGAGCTGACCCTGCTTCTGTTTTGTATGATGGAATGATATCAGCAGAAAAAACCAGAAAGGATATTGTGTTAATTGATACAGCTGGTAGATTACACACAAAAATAAATCTAATGGAAGAAATGAAAAAGATGAACAGGGTAATATGCAAAAATATACAACCATCTAATATTGAAGTGTTATTAATAATAGACTCTACAGCAGGACATAATGCTGTGTATCAGACAAAGATTTTTTTAGAGAATCTGGGAGTTACAGGCATAATGTTAACAAAGTTGGATGGTACAGCAAAAGGAGGCATAGTTATTGCTATTGAGGACGAATTAGGAATACCTGTGAAAGTTGTTGGTATAGGAGAGGGAATAGATGATATAGAAAATTTTGTGCCTGCTGACTTTGTAAAGGCAATATTATATGAATAAAAAAGCAAGCAGATATATTGAAACAATACTGATATTTCTAGCAATATTTAGTGTATGGCCGGCTATTTTTAGAATAGATAATATTTATTTTAAAGTCGTAATGTATGTGTTTTTGGTTATTATGGCAATTATTTTTTTTAAAAGAATAAGAAGAATTAGAACATATATGAAGGACTATTCGGATTTTAAAAAGAAAAAAGTAAGACATTCAGAGAAAAGCGATTGACTAGTGTTTAAAATATATGTTAGTATTTTTTGTGTTTATGGAGCAATTAAATTGAATAAGTTCAGAGTCTTGAAGTCAGTATTCTTTTTTCTATGTTGTACAAGTTTGCTAGTTGGAATATCTTTCTCTCTTATATATGGCGATATAAACTTGTCTAAAGTCGCTCAAGAAGTAGATGGACAATATATAAAGACTATAGTTTCTGATTTATCTAATCTTGGATCTAGGGTTTCTGGTTATCAAGGTAATGAGAAAGCTTCGGAATATATAGAAAATATTTTTCGAAAAATTGGCCTTGAGAATGTAAAAAGGGAAAGTTTCCCAGTCACGGTTCCAGTGGATAAAGGAGCCTCTCTAGTTATTTCCAATACCAAGAAAGAACTTTCGCTGTATTGTTTATGGCCAAATCTTATCAGAACTCCCACTCTTCCATCAGTTGGCATGAGAAGCCAAATAATTGATGGGAAAACAGGAAGTCTTGAGGATCTTAACGGCAGGACTATTCAGGATAAGGTTGTCTTGCTTGATTTTAACTGTGGAAATAGATGGCTTGATATTTCAATGCTTGGAGCCAAGGCTTTTATTTTTATAGAGCCAGGGGATACAACGCGTGTTGAAGCTGAGAAGAAGTATCTTAATCTGCCATTAAATATACCAAGATATTGGATATCCAGGCAGGATGGGCTTTATCTCAGAAAATTAATAAAAGAAAGTGATGAGAAGCTAGATGTTCATCTTAAGGCAAAGATGGACTGGGAAAGAAAGATTACTAAAAATGTGTTTGGATGGATTTCTGGAAGCGATTCTGAACTCAAGAAGGAAGTTATAGTTATAGAGGCATATTATGACAGTATCTCTATCGTACCTTCTATAGCACCTGGAGCGGATAGCGCGTGCAGTATAGCCGCTCTTATTCAAATAGCGAAGATTCTCCGTAACAACCCTCCTTCAAGAACAGTTCTATTTTTAGCTACATCTGGACATTTCTTAGAGCGGCGCGGAATAGATGCCTTTTTACAGGCCCACTGTAGATGGGAAGAGCCGTTTAAAAGCAAGATTGCAGACCCAATGGATATAAAGCTTTTCTTGTGTATAGATTTGTCGAGTCATAATAATGAGCTGGTAATATATCATCATGATACAAAGGAAAATCTTGGGTATTTTGCTAGTTTTGGGAAAACATTTATGTCTTTTGCGTCTGAAATTGGGAGAATATTTAATAAATCCAGAGACACTGTTCTAATCAATGGCATTAGCCCGGAAAAGGGACTGAATATAGATTCAATAACTGCCGGGAAGATTAGTACAGACGCAGGCATAATAGGAGCTTGTGGAATTCCTGCGCTTTCTTTTATAACTGCACATGACAGCAGAAGATTGGTAGATACTCCATTGGATAGACTGGAAACTGTTGATTTCAAAAATCTCCTTACTCAGGTTAATCATATTACTTGTCTATTCCATATGGCATTGAATAAACAGGAATTTTTCCCTGATGTTAGGGCTAAGTTTAAGGATGATTTACGTACTTTGAAAGGTAGAATAGTAACTTTTGACCCTAGAAAAAGCTTTGTGCCTGATCATCCTGTTTCAGGAGGATTAGCTGTTTTGAAAGTACTTGATAGACCTGCAGAAGTTCTTAGAGGCGTGAGACCAGAGTTGATAGAACTTGCAGATGAGAATGGTTCATTCGAAATATCTAGGATAATACCAATAGGAACAACAAATTCCCGATTAGAAGCATACTCTTTGGAGCCTGAATCCGGGGATATAGTTTATGCTCCGGATATGGGTGTTTATGGAGATGAAATGTATCCAATGGAATTTGAAATAGATTGGTTACTTATCGAACATACTATTGTTCTGTTTCCATGTATAGCCACTAGTGTTTATGAATTATTAGATCCAAGGTATTTGGCACAGCTTGATAATATTGATGTATTTGACGAGGGGAACAGTATTCCTTCTTCATATGGGTATTCATTTATAAAAGTAAAACCTTGGGATTGGACGTCTTCTATAGAAACATATGGGGTGGTTTATTCCTCTCCAAATGCACGTATAAAGCTTGCTTTTGGAGCAGGCCCTCTTGGAATGCGATTACTGTTGTTAAACTCAAAAGACGCAAAAAGCAAAATTCATTCTGAAGGCGATGGATTTTTGATATCTAGAGACGGAACAATCGGAAATACTTCATTCCAGGCAGCAAAGGATATGTTGCTTTTAAACCAGTTTAGAATGGAGAACCTAGCAAAATATGGGATATCGAATGATAGGCTTTGGGATTTACATAAGAAAGCTGAACAGGCTCTGCAAAAAGCTACTAAGGCTAAAGAGAATAAAAAATGGGATGAATTTATAAAGTATTCAAGAAGAGCAGTTGGAATAGAATCCAGGGCATATCCAGATGTAAAGGCTACAGCAAATGATATAATAAAAGGTATTATATTCTATCTTGCACTTCTTATCCCATTTGCTTACTTTATGGAGCGGTTGCTATTTGGATTTGTAGATATCAAAAAGCAAATTGGCGGAATAGCAGGCATATTTATCGCGATATATATGATTATGCGTTTTGTTCATCCTGCATTTAAGTTGACAAATGCCCCAGAAATAATTCTTCTTGCATTCATTATAATGATGCTTTCTGTGATTGTTTTATTGATAATAAGCTCTAAATTTGAAGAGCGGATGCAGAATTTAAAGCGGAAAATGACAAGGTCTTATGAAAGCGACGTTAGCAGAGCAAGTGCATCAGCTGCTGCATTTTCCTTGGGTATTTCTAATATGAAAAAGCGTAAGATTAGAACTTTCTTAACCTCTACAACGCTTATTCTTCTCACATTTACAGTGCTTTCATTCACGTCAGTAAAGTCATTTATGAAGTTTAATCAAGTTCCTAGGGATAATAAGCCTCTTTATGAAGGAGCCATGATAAGAGATCGGACTTGGAATCCGATAGAAGAGACTGCTTTTGAATATATAAAAGCTGAATTCAAGGATATAGCTGATGTGTCTCCAAGGGCATGGTATATTCCTAATAAGGATTTTACTACAGGTAAGAGCTACATTAAGGTGAAGAATGGGGATAAATCTGCTTATGTACTTGGATTAATTGGTTTACCTCCTCAAGAAGAAAGGATTACAGGTATTAGTAAGTATCTTAAGGATGGAGAGTGGTTTAATGATAGAGATAAGGATGTATGTATTATTTCGGATAAGTTGGCAGACTTAATATCAGTATCTTCGGAGGATGTAGGAAAAAGATATATCCAGATGTTTGGAAACAAACTATTGGTTAAGGGAATATTTAATGCGTCAGATATGTTTGATCTCAATGACCTTGACGATGAGAGGTTGACTCCTGTTAATTTTATGATTACAGATCCTGAAGCAATAAAGAAGTTTAAACAGCCAAAAGCTGAAAGGATGAGTATTGGGGGAGGAGGCACATTAGAATCATTTAATCATTTAGAATATGAAAATGTTATTATGGTTCCGTACAAACTAGTGCAAGAGCTGGGAGGGACCATACAATCAGTCGCGATTAAGTTTAATGAAGGTGTAGATGTTAAAAAAAGCATAGAGAATTTTATATCCAGATTGGCGGTTACTCTTTTTGCAGGAATTGATGGAAAGGTTGCAATATATAGTTCATTAGGACTTAGCTCATTGTCAGGTATGGGGAATTTGTTTATACCAATTCTTATTGCTTCTCTGATAGTCCTTAACACTATGATGGGATCTGTATATGAGAGATTTAAAGAGATTGGAATTTATTCCTCAGTTGGTCTGGCTCCTGTTCATATTTCAGCCTTATTTATAGCAGAATCATGTGTATATGCCGTCTTGGGAGCTGTAGCAGGTTATTTGCTTGGACAGGTAGTAGCAAAGGTTTTAACTGTTTTTGACTTATTAGGGGGATTAACTCTAAATTATTCCTCTACCTCAGCAGTAGCTTCTACATTAATTGTAATGGCAACAGTGATTTTGTCTACTGTCTATCCTGCTAGAAAGGCAGCAGAGCTCGCTGTCCCTGATGTAACTAGAAAATGGGAAATTCCCGAACCAATAGGAGATAATTGGGAATTTGATTTTCCATTTACAGTAAGCGGCACAGAAATTCTGGGGTTGAATGTGTTTTTGAAGGATTATTTTGCATCCTACGAAGAGGAGTCTGTAGGAGATTTCTATACAAATGGAGCAAATTTGTATGCTTTCAAGGAGAAAGAAGAAACAGGATATGCATTAAAAACAAGAACATGGTTAGCTCCATTTGATCTAGGAGTAAGTCAGGATTTTCAGTTAAAAGCAATTCCTGCAGGAGAATACAATGTGTATAATATAAAGTTGTTGATTGTGAGACTAAGCGGAGAAACGCGTGCGTGGAAGAGATTAAACAGGCATTTTCTGGACACATTAAGAAAACAGTTTCTTGTGTGGAGAACCATTAGCCCAGAAATAAAGAATGAATACAAAGAACAAGGAGAGAAGACGGAGCTAAAATCCGAAGTACGGAGCACAAAATAGGAAACAATATCAAATGACAAAAATACAAATGCTCAAAACAATGTTTAGAATTTTAAAAATTGAGATTTTGAATTTGCTTGCGGTTTCGAGTTTCGAATTTCGGATTTTTAGAACGAAGTGAGGTAGGTATGGATAAAGAATTTGAACCTGAAGTAAAACAGGAATCAGAAGAATTTCTAGACGGATTTAATGTAAGAACCGTAATTGCTGGTGTTTTTATCGGTCTTATAATGTTACCGGGATCTATTTATCTTGGCTTAATTACAGGTGGTATTATCCCAACTATGTGGGTGACCATGATCTTGTTTGTTGAAATAGCGAAGAGGTCATTTATTAAGCTAAAAAAGCAGGAAATATATATAATTGGATATGTAGCAGCAACCTTGGTTGCTGCCGGCATGACAATGGGCGCAGCCAGTCTTGTTCTTCAAGGCGGTATATTTAGTGAAAAGATATGGCAGCAGTATTTTATAAGAACTCCGCAAGCGCACTATTTCGGAATTGACAAATTAATTCCTTCATGGGTAGTCCCGTCTCCTGATTCAGGAGTTTTGGTGAAAAGGACATTTTTAGACTCTGTGTGGATAGTTCCATTACTGGTTCTTGTTGGAAGCAATATCTTGTTCAGGTTAACTCAGTTTGGTCTTGGATACGCCTTATTCAGAGTAACTAATGATGTTGAAAAACTAAAATTTCCAATGGCTCCGGTTATATCAGAAGGAGTTATGGCTCTTGAGGATATGAGCGCAAAAAAAGACAGCTGGCGCATGCAGGTATTTACTATTGCGAGTATGATAGGCATAATCTATGGAGCAATTTATATTGTGATCCCGACTCTAACGGGACTTATTGCGGCAAAGCCTTTGATGTTGATTCCTATTCCATGGGTTGATGCAACAGCGAAGATAAGCGGCATTCTTCCGGGCGCTATATTGGGATCAATGACAGATCTGGGATTCCTCTTTCTTGGCTTTGTTTTGCCATTTTGGGTAATGGTAGGAGGTTTTGTAGGCTCTATTTTAGCTAATGTTGTTGGAAATCCCATACTCCACAAATTTGGATTAATTCCACATTGGACATCAGGTATGGATGTCCGGCAAACAGTTATAGCGACACAAATGGATTTCTGGATAAGCGTTATCATAGGGCTCGGTATTGTAGTAGCCGTTATAGGTATAGGTGGGTTAGTAATAAGTTCAATAAAGAAGAAAAGAAATCGGGGAGTTAATAAAGCAGTAGTGGATGATTACAGTCCTCCAAAGGGCAGAGGAGATATTCCTATATGGGCGGCTCTGGGTGTCTGGATATTTGCAACCATGGGATACATTTTGCTTTGTCATAAACTTGTTCCTAGCTTTCCAGTATTATTATTAGTATTGTTTGGCTTTATTATGACACCGCTTCTCTCATATATATCGGCAAGGCTTGTCGGCATAGCAGGCATGCCGAGTGGTGTTTCATTCCCGTATCTTAGAGAGGGGATATTCATTAAAAGCGGATTTTCCGGAGTGGCTATATGGTTTGCGCCGATACCCTTTTTTAATGTAGGTGCATATACGCAAAAGTTTAAAGAGCTTGAATTAACAAGAACAAAGCTGAGCAGTCTGATAAAGGCTGAGCTGTTCTCTTTTGTTATTATGGCATTTTGCAGTTTTCTTTTTTGGGAAGTAATATGGCGGATGGGACCGATTCCTGCTGCAGCTTATGCATATGTAAATAAAATGTGGCCTCTTACAGCAACGTTTCAGGCATTATGGGTTTCTACAACAATTAAAGGAGGGAGTCCATGGATGCTGGAAGCTATTAAATCATCCCGTATTATATGGAGTACAGTAGCTGGGTTGGGAATATTCGGTTTAATAAGTATTTTAAAATTACCTGTTGCAATTTTTTATGGAATGATTGCAGGAGTAACTGGCTGGTGGCCGCATCATATAATTCCCATGTTTATTGGCGCACTTTTAGGCAGGTTCTATTTTGCTAAGAAATTTGGCAAGAAAAGATGGAGGTCATTTGGGCCATTATTATATGCAGGTTATGCTTGCGGAGTTGGATTAATAGCTATGATATCAATAGCCATTGCGCTTATTTTTAAATCAGTATCACAGATTATATTTTGAATGAGAGCAATGTCGAAGAAGGGAAGACTTTTAATGTCAAGACCAATCAGGAATGAGGCGGTAAGTGTGAAAAAATTCGACAATGATGAATTAGAAATTACTATATATAGAAAGAAGACAAAATTAGTGATTTTATTATCGAAGCTGTTTAAACTGCCTGAAACCAGAAAGATTATTTTAGATAAAATAGGCGCTTGTGTGTGGACATTGTGTGATGGAAGCAAAACCGTAAATGATATAATAAAAGTATTTAGTAAGAAGTATAGCTTAGGCAGAGAAAAAGCAGAAAGATCACTCTTGGTATATTTAGAGCAGTTAGTACGTAGAGGACTTATAGCAATCGCAGCGCCTAAATAGGAGAAAATCTAATGACAGACCAAAAAGAGAAGATTGGAAAGCAGGTAATTCTTCCGCTAAGTAAAGCGGTTGAAATAAGTGTGAAGAGTATAAAAACAAGGCTGGGACGTTCTATGATAACAGCAAGCGGTATAGTTCTGGCAATAGCGTTTTTAATGTCTATTTTTGTGTCTGGTTCTATAAATAAGGCATTGCTTGAGAAAGGTTCTGTGGAAGTCAGGGTTCAATTACAGAACCTGGGTGGCGAAGAAGAACAGGGTAAGCAAATATGGCTTGTGGTATTATCACTCATGGTTTGTGTTGTTGGAATCGCAAATGCAATGTTAATGTCAGTTACTGAGAGATACAAGGAAATAGGAACAATGAAGTGTCTCGGAGCGCTGGATATATTTATTATTAAATTGTTTCTGCTGGAGTCAGGTTTTATGGGATTATTTGGCTCAATTGCAGGCGCATTATTAGGTGGTTTGCTTATGACTATTGTATCAAGTATAAATTATGGATTAGAGGTTATTACTAAGTTTCCAATAGTTAGTTTTCTATATTATTTTGTAATTGCGGTAATTTTGGGCACGGTATTAGCTGTTATAGGAGCTATATATCCTGCTTATACTGCTGCTAGGATGGTCCCTGCCGATGCAATGCGCTCGGAGATATAATTAAGGAGGTAGATTATAATGGATGAAGCAAATGTTGTGAGAACAAGGAATGTGAAAAAGGTTTTTATGATGGGCAATGTTTCTTTAGAGGCGTTAAAAGGGATTAATCTGGAGATAAAAAGAGGCGAATACATCTCTATAATGGGTCCTTCAGGCTCAGGTAAGTCCACCTTATTCAATATGATAGGAGGACTTGATAAGCCAAGTGAGGGAAAGGTGTATATAGATGAGGTGGATGTTGCTCAATTAGATGCATATGAATTAGCATGGCTTAGGTGTCGAAAGATAGGGTATATATTTCAAACCTTTAATTTGATTCCTGTTATGACATCTTTAGAGAATGTTACTTTGCCAATGACTTTTGCAGGAATGTCAACAGATGAGTCAATAGATAAGGGAATAAGACTTCTTACAATGGTAGGATTAGGAGATAGAATTCAGCACAAACCAATTGAATTATCAGGCGGACAGCAGCAAAGAGTGGCTGTAGCCAGAGCCTTGGCAAATGACCCTGCTATTGTTCTAGCAGATGAACCAACAGGGAATTTGGATTTAAAAACAGGGAAAGAGATCATAGACCTTCTGCGCAAGATGAACAAAGAGAAAGAAGTTACTATTATTTCTGCTACCCATGATTTAAAGATGCTGGATGTTTCTGATAGAGTTTTCTGGATTCGTGACGGGAAAGTAGAAAGAGTTGAAAGGCGTGCTGATCTTGATCTTAATATTGGTACTGTTGAGGGAGAGTAGCAAATTAATACTTTCGTGATATTCGGGATTATATTGTTAACTGTTGTTCTTATATGGCATGTTTCCTATACGAATTTGCACAAGAGGCTGACAGACTTGCGTCGCGAGCATGAAAAATTGGAGCTGCTTTTAATGGATAGCCGCAGGCAGTCATACATCTTGAATGTTATAAAGCAAGCTATAGATGTATTTGGAGAGGAGCAAAATTTAGAACAAGTATTAAGAAGAATAGTAGATGCTGTAGCTAAGATATTACAGGTAGATGTAATTATTCTACAACTATATAGTGATGAACAACAAGATTTCTTTATGCGGGTTATAAAAGGAAGAAAAGAATTGACTCTTGGAGAGCAGATAAAAGAAGATGTAATAAATAAGGGGCAGTCACATCTGATAAATGATTTATCATCTTTTCCCAAATATAAGTTTTTGAGTGATCAGGGCATAAAGTCTTTGATTGTTGCGCCTTTGCGAAGGAGAAAAAAAGTTATAGGATTAATAGGAGGATTAGCAGATAAGCCGCGTGATTTTACAGGGGAAGAGCTGGATCTTCTAACAACTGTTGCAAGCCAGGCAGGGTTATTAGCAGAAAATGCTCAGCTATTAGAAAAAACAAAGTTGCTTTCAATTACAGATGGATTAACTAATTTATATAATCATCGCCATTTTCAGGAGAAACTAATGGTTGAAGTAAAGAGAGCAAAAGAGGAGAAGAAGCCTCTTTCACTTATAATGGGAGATGTTGATGACTTTAAGCATTATAATGATACTAATGGTCATCCTGCCGGTGATGAAGTGCTGCGACAGATTGGAAGGATATTAAAAAATAATACTAAAAGAGGGGATATTGTTGCCCGTTATGGCGGGGAAGAGTTTGTTATAATCCTTCCGGATACCTCAGGAAAGAGCGCTAAAATTGTAGCAGAAAAGTTGAGAAAATCTGTTCAAGAATATAAGTTTGTTAACGAAGAAAGTCAGCCAGGCGGTAAAGTTACAATAACTTTTGGACTTGCAGATTATCCTGAAGACGCAGATTCAGCAAGAGGGGTTATGAAGAAAGCAGATAATGCTCTATATATGGGCAAAGAGTCCGGTAAAAATCAGGTTGTTGTTGCCTAAAACTTATTTTCTTGCCTTAATTAGTATTCCCAGGTGAAGAAGTGCAAAAATAATATTAGCCAGCCAGGCCGCAAGCCATGGATTAAGAGCTCCATCTCTTCCAATCGCTAATATAATAGGAATTGCTATACCATAATAGATAAATCCAATACTCAGAGCAATTCCAATGCTTTCCTTTTTCCCCTTTTTGCCCATAACTAGCATTATAGAAAAAGCGATAATTATCATTACAAGATTTGAGAATGGAAGCGATATTCTTGAATGCAGCTCTGTCAATTCCCTATATGGGTAGCATTTAATTTTTATTAAACTTTTAATGCGGCGTTTTAGAAGCTTTATGTCTAGATGCGGTAATTCAGCTTGTTTAATCAAAAGATCACGAGGTGTTTCTGTAATGTCAGATTCTAATTGTTCAAAATTTTCGGTTTTAATAATAGAGCCTTCCACATCAAATACACGGACTAGTCCATCAAAAAGTATCCATTTTTTATCTATCCATTTTGTCTCTTTAGCATTGATTGTATTTTTAATATTATAATTTTTATCATACTGAGTTATTTTAATATTATTCATATATTTATCTTTAGCATTAAAAAGACCCACGTGGACAATTCTGTTTTTTACATCTAAAAATGCGAAATCAGTCCATACTTTCTTTTTAAGTTGGTATTGTTTGCCAATATTAACTTTCCATATATAGCGCGCTTTTGACATTGATTTAGGAGCGATATTCATACTTACAGGTATAGATGCTAAACTTATAATTGCAGAAACCAACAAAAATGGCATTAGAATTTTTGTAGAGCTTACTCCACTAGCCCACAATGCTGTTAGCTCATTATATTTATTAAGATAGTTTAAGGTTATTATTATGCCTATAAGAGTTGAGATGGGCATAATTTTTATATATATATCTGGCAACAGGTTTCTGTAATAGCTTACAATATCGGTGAATTTTGCGCCTTCTGATACAAATTCGTTTGTATTGCTTATCAGATCTATTATCAGATAGAGACATATAAATGCTGTTAGGCAGTAGAATAATGAACACAAAAAACTTTTTATAAGATAGCGATCTATAACCTTCATTTATAAAATTCTAACATAGATAGCGTGTTTTATGAATTAAGTATATACCTGTTGTTCCAATTATAATATTTGGTAGCCACATTGCTACAGCAGGTGGCATGTAGCCTTTTTGCGCTATTATTGATCCTGATATCATTAATAAGTAGTGAAGAAGAATAACAGGCATACCTATTCCTATAGCTGCAAATTTGCTGCTGCGATGATATCTAATACTCAAGGAAATGCCGATTAGGATAAATGGAATAAATGAAAAAGAAAGAGAAGCTTTTCTGTATAATTCCACATATAATTTATTTGTATTAGCCTTTGCATTTATAATTTTGTTTTTCAAATCACTAGAAGTCATTTCAATAGTGCTCTTTTCTAACTTAATCGTATCATAAGCAATAGATCCAAAATCTATAGGGTAAATCTTAAAAGAGCCTTTGAAATATTCGTTTGGATTTTTGGGGTTGAACTCTTCAGTAAACACATCCTCTAATTTGAGTACTAGACTTTGGTCTTTTGGATTAGATATAAAACGTCCTTGTTTTGCAGTTATTGTTCTTACAGAAAAGTCTGCTTTTAACTGGTGAATTATAACATTGTATAGAATATTATTTCTAATTTTATCCGCATAAAAAGTATATCCTTTGAATATCTTCATCGGCTTTTTTTCTTCCAGAAGAGCTGAGGGATTCAAAATGCCGATTTCTTTGAAGAATTTTTTTGAAGAGAAGTTTGCCTTAGGAGCAATTGTATTATTTAACGGCAAAGAAACTATGCACAATATTATACCAACAGCAAGGATTGGAGGCATGATTATTCTGTAAGGATTTATCCCATTTGCCTTCATGGCAGTTATTTCATTGTCAGAAGAGAGCCTGCCAATAGAGGTAAGAGTAGCCACCAGTATTGCCATTGGTAAGGTGTAGGTCAGGATAAAAGGGAGAAGATATACAACTAGTTTTAATATGCTAAGCACACTAATTCGCTCTTTAACCAGCATATTTGCCAGTCTAAACATGTTTCCCAGAAATAGAATAAATGTAAAGACACACAGGCTTGAGAAGAAAGGGTCTATAAATTCTCTTAGAATATAGCGGGTTAATATTCGCATAGGAAAAAATAGGACTGTTATCTTGCTGCGCCCATTAAGCCAACAAGGTATTTAAGATCCTGGTCATTATATTCTATTTTTATACCTGCTATAAATGAAGGTCTGTCCAAAATATCTTCTGCTCCAGCAACTATATAGTAGCTTTTATCTTCCCATATTTTATAGCTCAGACTTGTTCTAAGAAAGAATGGAGAGCTGTAAACAGCACTGTGCCCTTCAATTGTGATACTGGTTTTTTTATCGGGAAGTATATAGTCAGCTCCCAGCCCTGCGCCTGAGTTTATCAGACCACCCCTGACTGTTAAATTATTGTCAAAGAATTTTAATGCAAGCTGCACATCATATTCAATTTCGCGTCTCTCATCTTTTGAATTACTTGTGCCCAGCTTGCTTGCTCCTACAAGATAATATTTATCATCAGCAGTTTCAATTCTTATATAACCTTTATTTCTACAAGCTCTCTCTCTAGCAGAATATACACTTTCGCCTCCTAACCAAGTTTTTATTTCTCTCATTTTGCCCAGTATATCTTTTGCGTCTTCAGAGGCAGCTTTTGCTGATTTAATAGTTTTTCTAGCGTCATTATACAACTCCTCGTCATAAATTAGTTTCCCAACAGTGCCTTCTCCTTTATCAATTTTTTTTACAATTTCCTTAATTGTTTTAACTGTCTCTTTTGCTTCTGTCCCAATTCCCTCAAATTCATCAATAATTTTTTGCGCTTTATCAGATGTTTCTTTTGCAGACTTCATAAACTCAGCAGTATTCTTATAAAGTTCTTCGTCAGTTAAGAGTTTTCCTGCTGTTCCCTCTCCCTTTTCAATTTTCTCCACAAGTTTCCCAATACTATCTGATATTTCCCCTGCTTTAGTAAAGAGCTGATCCAGTTGATAGGAATCTCTACCATCAACAATACTCCCGGGCTTTAGAACAGAGCTATCTGTAGTTCCCATTGTAATGCCAACATATTTGCCTCCCATGAGACTTACATCGTTAATGCTGAATATAGAGTTTTGCCTGAGTATTGTTTCTTTTTTTATCCACAAAGAAACCTGTATTTTATTATCTTTTATATCAAAGCCTTCAACACGTCCTACCTTCATTCCAGCCAGTGTTACCGTATCTCCTCCTTTGAGCCCGCCTATCTGGCTAAAGTTAGCTTTTATTATATATCCATTTTCAAACAATCTGATTTTCCCTATCCAAAAGGTTAGAGCCATAAGCAGTACGATGCCTACAAAAAATGCTATACCGACCTTCTTTTCAATATTCAAAACATACCTCCATATTTTACTGTAATTCAGATATCGTTTCGTATTTCGTGTTTTGTGCTTCGAATTTAATCTTCTTTGTCATTTTCTTTATCAGTTAAGTTATGGGACCCACATTACTTCCTGTAACAAACTGTTTGACAATGAGATTGTCCGTATTTTTAATTTCCTGAACAGTTCCCACCTGAATAATTATGCCATTATATAACATTGCTATTCGATCTGCAATCTGATATGTGCTAACCATGTCATGAGTTATTACTATTGATGTGGTATTTAGTGTATTCTCAAGCTCTAAAATAAGTTTATTGATAGAAGCTGATCTGACTGGATCAAGTCCCGTTGTAGGTTCATCGTAGAGTATAATTTCTGGATCCATACTAATTGCCCTTGCAAGCCCAACTCTCTTTCTCATGCCTCCACTCAAATCAGCAGGTTTTAATTTTTGAGAACCATCCAATCCAACTATCTCAAGCTTGTTTTTGACTATTTTATCCATCTCTTCTTCGCTCAGGTTCGTGTGCTCTTGCAATCCCAGTTTTATGTTTTCTTCAACAGTAAGAGAAGCAAGTAATGCAGCAGATTGAAAAAGCATACCGAATTTTCTTCTAATCTTATCAAGTTCATTATCCGAAATTTTCGCAATATCAACCCCGTCCACCTCTACTATACCGGAATCGGGTTTTATAAGGCCAATTATATGTCTTAAAAGCACGGTCTTGCCGCATCCGCTACATCCAATAATAACAATTGTTTCTCCGCGCCTAATTTTAAGATTAACGCCATTTAATATTTTTTTACCTCCAAAACTTTTGTGTAAATCAGTAATATTAATTATTATTTCTTTAGTTTTTACAAATTCAATAATTCTTTGCTTTGCGTTTTTCTCTATTTGCGTAAATTCAAGACCTGTTTCATAGTATTTTTCCCCATTTGAAATCACTATTGCTCTCTGCCATTTCACAACACAACTTGCAGATATTTCTTCTTTACTGCTATCAGGAAGAGAGAACCTTGAATACATCAGAGAATTAATTTTCATCTGTTTTTTAGTCTTAAAACAGATGCCTCCACCGCTTATATCTTTGGCTTTTCTTTCTTCCTGCTGTGAAAAGGCTGTATGTTCAGGAGGCTCAGTGCCTATTAATACATCTACTTCAATTGGCAAACGAGAATATCTTCTGCGTTCATGAAAACTAATTTTTTCATCCAGCTTATCTATTTCTATCATTTTATTAACTCTTTTGAAAAAACATTCTGGTTAAGAAGTAATCAGAAATTATAATCAATAGAAATGAGATAACAACAGAGGCAGTAGTTGATTTACCAACGCCTTCAGCTCCGCCTCTGGTTCTAAATCCCTGATGACAGGATATTATTGAAACAACTATGCCAAAGACAAATGCCTTTACTAATCCGCTATATATGTCTCTTAATGTTAAGAAGTTTTTAATGCTGTCTAAATATGTACTGGTGTCTACGCCTATCTGGAATCTAGATACAATAAATCCTCCTGCCATGCCTACGCAATCTGAGTATACAACCAGAATTGGAAGCATAATTATACATGCCAGAAATCTTGGCATTACCAGGTATCTGATAGGGTTTATTGCTAATGTTTTAAGCGCATCTATCTCCTCAGATACCTGCATTGTTCCAAGTTCTGCTGTCATTGATGCGCCAACTCTTCCTGCAACTATGAGTCCAGTAAGAACGGGGCCCATCTCCCTGCACATAGATGCTGATACTATTGATCCTATCAGGTGCTGGATATGATACTTTGAAAGTTCAGTTCCTGTCTGGAGTGCGAGCACCATTCCTGTGAAAATCGACATTAAGGATGTGATAGGAAGTGTATAAACGCCTATTTCCAGCATTTGCTTTGCAATAGGTTTTAGATTTTTAAATGCTGATTTACACCAATATACAGTTTTTGTTAGTAGTATTAAGACTTCCCCTGTATAATCCAGAGCATCTGTAATTTTGCTATATATACTTGGTTTCACTTTTTCCTTAGTACGCCTGGCCCGATTCGAACGGGCGACCTTCAGATTCGAAGTCTGCCGCTCTATCCAGCTGAGCTACAGGCGCAGGTTGGGGTGAGTGACGGGAGTCGAACCCGCGACTTCCAGAACCACAATCTGGCGCTCTAACCAACTGAGCTACACCCACCACGATGCTGAATAATACTAATATATAGGGTTGCAAAAAGCAAGAGTATTAATTTGGCGTCAGTGAAGCTACATTTTGGATTTCGCCTCAATTGCAAATATTGTTCCTGGATAATCAGTGATTATTTGTCTGTAAAGTTTATCTGCTTCTGAGGAATTTCCTGTAGCCCTGTAGCAATGAGCAAGGAATAATTTGGCTTCTTGGAGTATTGTGCTTTCAGGATTGATTTTTATCAACATATTTAGCTCTTTTATTGCTTCTGAATAGCATTGCGTATAGTAATAACACTCAGCTTTATATAACGAACTATATCCTAGTTTACTCAGAGGATACTGATCTTCCCATTTTTTTATTTTTTCCATAGCATCATTGATCTTTTTTCTTTTTATATAGTTTGAGATTGTATGCATATAGTAACCTTGCATATAAATATCTTTCTTACTGGATGCACTAATGTAGTATTTAGCTGCATTATTACTGTCACCCAGAGCTTTATAAGAATCTCCAAGATTAATGAGAATTTGCTTTGTTTCCTCATTTTTTTTATTTTCATATTCTTTCAGGATATCTTTATATTCAATAATAGCATTGTCATAGTTTTTAAAGTCAAAGGCTGCTATATCTGTCATTTTCCGCTTTGCAAGTAAAACAGCATTTTTCTCATTAGAAATGTGTAAAACTTTTTTATATGTTTCAAAAGCTTGTTTGGGATTTTTTTTTTGTTTTTGTAAAAGTCACCCAAGATTATATACACTTTGGCAATTTGAATTGGATCCAAGCTGCTAAACTGTTCTATAAACAAGTTACATGCCTTAGCAGTAAGGGAATCCTCTCCAACTTGCAAAAAGAAGTTTATGCTTGCCATGAGTGTTTTTGGAGAATCGCATTTATTTAAATATTCTGAGATAATCTTAGTATATTTTCTAGAGCGGTTTTTATAGTCTTCGTCCTTATTAAAAAACACATCCACGGTTCTTATATTTTGGCTGGTAGTGTCTGATATGTCTTTTTCTATTGACCGAACCTCTTTAGCTGGGAATAAACATGTTCCATTTGGGATTTCAATTTCAAGAGCAGGAGAGATGCTTTTAATTTGTCCTCTGATTTCTCTAGCATCTTTAAGAATTACTTTATCTGCCATTATTTTTAGTTTAACTTTATATTCTCCAGGTTGAAGGTAGACATGTAGAGGATTTGTCTTTTTACTTGTTGTCCCGTCTCCAAAGTCCCAGATGCAGAGACCTCCAAGTTTTTGATCTCCTGATAGATTATAAAATTGTAAGCATGAGTAAATATTTTTATCTATTTGATAATTGCTTATTTGCTCCCATGTAAAGTCAGCCGCTATAGAATTATCATACTTCTCAAAATTTGTTACTTTAGTATGAATGGGTGATAAAAACACTTGTGCAGGTATAAGTTCAAAGTATTTATCTTTGGGTTTCTTCCATCCTGCTACAGCAGTGGTAACACCGCTGAATTGAGTATGGTAGTAATCTATCTTGTGTATGCCCGCCTTAAGATTGATTTCCCCTCTGTATTTGCCATAGACTCCTCCTGATGCCCCATGACCTCCAGGCCACTGTGTAACAAGTCTATTATCTATGAATAAGAAAGAGGCATCATCAGAAGCAGTTGCAAACCAGTACACACCTGTTTGGGCGCAGTATATATATCCACTGTAGATACTAAGAAATCTTTCAGATGGACCAAATAGATTATAGCCCTGAAAAATATTAGGAACATATCCTTTCCCATATATCTGTTCATTCCTATCTAGTAGTCTTTTCATTTGGTGCCAATTCTTGCAGTATCCTGAGCCAAGTTTTCTGGTTTCCAATAAAAGTCCTGTATGTAGAGGATCCCAGTTATGTTTCGCAGGTTGTGCGTTTGGATTATTGAAGTAAATATAGTAATTTTCAAAACTGGTTTTATCCTCAAATATGATCTTTGTCTTACCAAACGGGTCACAATGTATCAATTTATGCGGCACAATATTGCCAGAATTATCTATTACTCTTATATCAGAACCATTATCATTTATAAGACCACCAGTAGTAAAGATTGTGTATACTGTGCCGGAGGATTGTTGGGTCTTTTCCCATAAAAGCGGATAAACAGTCTTTCTGCATTTAAAATCAGAGTTCCACCATTGGATATTAGAAGGATAAGCAGGCAGCGGTGAAGCAAAAGGAGAGAAAACAGAAAAGAAAAGAGTAGATAATGCAAAGATAATGGATTTACATTTCATGTTGCTATTCGAATACTAAATATCCAAACCTTTCGGGTACATGAAAGGATTTTAATGTAAGTGACCAGCAGCTGAGTTCGGTTTTATCAGCTCTGCGAGCTCTATTAAAATTTATTCCCCAGGCTTCACTACAAGTAGGAAATTTTACATTAAGAGAAGAATAGTCAATGCTTGCCTCACCTGTCCAATAATCTTTTGAACTCTGAATCCTGGCTTTGCCGTTCCATGTTCCATTCCAAGCGGCTGAATAAGACTCATATCCACCAGGTGTGGATCCATCGTAAAAAACTCCCTTTGGATTCATGATAAAATGGTAGTAACTATAATAATCTCTTTTGGTATCCAGAAAAAGTTCCAGGCAGTCATCACCCCAAACCGCACTATCTCTGGTTTTGGCTTTAATGAGTAGCTTTGATAGATTTTCTTCATATAAAATAAATCCAAAGTATATTTTTTTATCATCATAAGTAACCATAGCTACACTTTGCAGAGAAGCCTGTTTATCGGTTGTGTATTCAACATAGTCAGTAGCTTTCTGGGCTTTGGTCCAGCATGCATCAGATAAGTATCCATCTATTTTAGGTGGAGAAGAAGTTCTTTTTGCAATATATACTTGTTTAGGACATTTGAGAGAGCGGTCACGTACCCAGAGCTCTCCCATTGCATTTTTTGCCCAAATTGCATCTGGATTATTAGTTATGATATCGTTATATATCTCTGTTGCAGTGCCTGATTTACCTAAACGTTCTTCTAGCCTGGCGATATGAAAATACCTACCTAAATATTTTGGGTCTTTTTTGACAATGTTTTTATAGATTTCTAAGGATTTCTGGTAATTACCCATAGATTCGTTGATTAAGGCTATTTGTTCTAAAATCTGTGTCTTATCTGCTTCAAGTGTAGATGTTGATAAAATCTTATTGCAGACATCAATTGCTTCTGAATATTTCCCCTGAGAAGAGAGAATGTTAGCTTTTGATAGAGATATTTCCACAATATCTTTTGCTGTTGCTATATCATGAGACTCCTTAAGTATCTTATTATAGATTTCAAGCGTTTTTTGGTTATCTCCTGATGTAAAATATGCTTTTGCAGACTTTTTTAGAATGTTTAGTTGTTCCTTCCTTGAGGCATATTTTGCAGCTATTTCATAGAATTTAAGAGCTTCTTCTTTTTGTTTTCTCTCCTCCAGCATTTTAGCATATTCCTTGTATACATCTGCCATACGCCTATCATCAGGAAATCTTTTACTCACATCCCGATAAACTTTAAACAAAGCTGATTTTTTATCTTTAAGTGAATCCACAAGAAGCAGGTAGATTTTTATGATCTCAGGATTATCTCCTTCTTTTCGAATGGCAGATTTATATGTCCAATATGCTTCTCGTCTTGATTTTATTTGCTCGAAAATTTTACCAAGCTCGATATATTTATTTATTACTTCGGGAGTATGTGGATGCTTTTTAATGAATTTCCTCAGCTCTTTTATTTGCTCCCGTTTGGACATGTATGGCTGCAAGTAACCCTCTGTTCCTTTTTGGCTGGTTTCTATAAGCAGCGCAAATTCAAATTTTTTTGATAAATAATTGTTAATAACAATCAGGCAGAAGACCAATATAAGCAGTGTTGCAAGAATGGACAGATTCCCTTTATCCCTAAAATTGATCATTTTTGATACTTGGCATCTAATCCTTATCTAGTGATTCGAGAGAATCAATTCCCTGAGGGAGAGGAAGAATATATTTTACTTTTTGTATGCTACCATCTTTTCTTATTGTTCTGCATACGCGCTGCTTTATAAGAACAGAATGTTCGATCCAGTTGTCTTTTTCTATTATTGACCCAAAGATATAACTAGTTCCTTTGATCAGACAATTATCATTAATACGTGTAGGAAATTCGTCACTGCCTGTTATATTGACACTGGATTCAATCCTAACATTTTTCCCAATAGCAGTATTCCCTTTAATAATATCTCCCTGCAGGATTCGGGAGTTTTCTCCAATTTTTAGTGTTTGATCTGAATATGTTGAAATGTAGACATTTTTATCAATCCATGAGTTTTCTCCAAGCACAATATTTCCATCAATTACAGTGTGCTTACCTATAACAACTCCCCTGTTTAACTTAACACCACTCGAAATATAAGCATCTTCTCCTATTGAAATATCCAAAGGCCCATATTTTTTATCCTGTTTAATAATATCTTTTATTACCTGTTCATGTATGAAAAATTTTTCTTCGTCCTGAATAGTTATTAGGTTCTTTAATTGCTCGTAATATTTTTTCCTTAGAATTGATTCCATATATTTAAGAACAGTTTTGTTGTTGAAAGCAATGATTAAATCTTTATTCTCTATTTTAAAACCGTCTACGGAAAGCCCTGATCTGTTATAAATTTTTACCATATCAGTGAGATATCTCTCTTTTTTTACATTAGCTGTCCCTATCTTATTAATATGTTTAATGAGTTCATTTATTCTGAAAGCATACATTCCTGAGTTGAATTCGCTGTTCTGGAGAAGTTTCTCTTTTGAAAAAGAATATTTCCTGTTTTTATATTCAATCTCATGCTTCTGGCTATTTGTAAGTTTAAGTATATCTTTGTATTCGATAAGGTCTATTATCCTATAATTTTGCGAATCGTCAGGAACTCTTAGTATTCTGCCATAATAATTTAACTCGGGAGGTCCAGTATAGATGCCAGTAGCAAGCATCATATCTGAGTTCAGGAACTCAAAGTATTTGGCGAATCTTCTGATTGTGTCCGAGTCCATAAGACACATATCTCCGGGGAATATAAACACGCTGCCTTCAAACTTATTTTTCAATGCATCAAGAGCTATTTTAACAGCATGGCCTGTTCCTTTTTGTTCATTCTGATAAACAAAAACTGTATTTTTGATCTTGCCTATTGTATCAATTACTTCAATAGCCTTATGCCCAACAACAATGATCTGATTTTTACATGCAAGACCTTGCTTAGCAGATTCTGCTATCCTTTTTATAGAAGGGATTCCCCATACTTTATGTAATACTTTCTGCGATTCTGTTTTAAGCCTTTTCCCATGACCAGCTGCAAGAATTATTGAAACAATGTTCTTTGAATAATCAATGTTATCCGAATATTCTGATATTTTTTTTTGTATTTCTTTATTATTATTAACCATAACTAAACTTATTGCTAACTATATGCTTAGCGAATTATAATACATATAGATATTAGTGTCCAATTAAAATTACTTTGTCATTTATCCCTTTCTGACTTATAATCAAAAAAAGGTTGATTATGAATATAAGACTAAAGGATGTCTCAAAAGTATTAAAAGGGAGAAACGGAGTTGAGAAAGTTCTCCTTGATAAGGTTAATCTTGAAATTAATGAAGGAGAAATTGCATGTATTATGGGTCCTTCAGAGTCAGGAAAAACGTACCTATTAAAAGTACTCGCTGGTTTAAAACCCTTTGATAGTGGAGACATATTTATTGATAACATTCACGTGGATCATCTTCCTAAAGATAAATGGCCTATTTGCACAGTATATGAGGATTATTTTTCCTATAAAAAGTGGAGAAAACGTAAATTCTCACTCCCTTATTTTCTAGCCATTAGGAAATGGAGAAAAAACACAATACCTGAGAGGATAAAAACTGTTACAAATCTTATGTGTATTAATAAAATGGAACTATTAGACAAAATGCCGCATAAACTATCTAAAGGCGAGCAACAGAAGTTAGATATTTCAAGATATTTGATAACAAAACATCATGCCTATTTATTTGACAACCCTCTTGCCGCGCTTGATACAAGGACAAAACTTGAAGTACAACGGCAGTTAAGACAGATTATAAAGACTCTGAATGTTCCAAGTGCGTATGTCAGTTATATGCTGGATGAAGCCAAGGCTCTGAGTGATAAGATTATCATAATGAATGAAGGCAAAATCGAACAGACAGGAAAATACGCCGAAGTCATTTCACATCCTGCCAATCACTTTGTATCTGATTTTATTGGATGTCTTTTCTGATTGATTTTTACAGAATTCCTTTTATTACTCTATCAGCTTTATTTCTTAATTTGTTATCAGTTGAAGTCTTAAGTATTTCTGCAGCAACTCGAACCAGTTCTCTTCCCGCTATTTGCACACTAGCCGAATCTGAGGAGTTATATAATGATTCCCACAGTATCAAAGCAGTGCCTAGATCCCCTGCTCGGGCTTTTGCTAAAGCTTGCATTCTTTTTAAAAACATTGGACTGTCTTTCACTTCTGAGGCAAGAGCAAAGTACTTAGCGGATTTATCATAATTTTTCATATTATGCATACTTATAACCCCTGCGAACATAGGTATACGCCAGCCTATATTGGGATTGTGAGCAATAGCTTTATCAAATAGTATTAAGGATTTTGCAGGAGTCGTATGTGATATTGCCAATCCGCCAAATGTATATGCTGTAGTAAACAAAGGATCCAGATCTGTTACTCTTTCGAACATTTGATAGATGATATCAGATGATTCAACGTCCGCTTTTTTTACACCCGCCATATACTGTATTGTTTTAATCCATAATACGTCTGAAGCAATATTATCAAAACCCAATGCAGGTCGCTGAATAAACCTGTCCGCTAACCCAGCATCCTCTTTTATGTCATTTAGAATATTTCCCAGCGGCATTAACCCAACAAGTAACATAATTGCTATGATTATCTGAATTGAGACTTTTGAAGACTTCATAATTATTCCTCCTTATTTTTTTGTTTATGCAAAATCTTTATTCTTAAATATTGCGAGTGAAACCAGCAACATTACCGCAGTATATACAGCTCCATACAGAATAACACCAAAGATCAATCCCCATGGAACATAAATTCCATGAGCGACTGGAGCCTTTACATTGAAGTACTGAAAGTTCGGTAATGCGTAGTAAAGAACTAGGCCTGCGAATTTAGTTACTACGTTACCCGCTTTTTCTACTAGAAATGGTATCTGATATGACAGATGCCCAGCTATATAAACCACTATAGCTAATATGGAACTTACCATGGATGAACAAAAAGTAGAAAAAAGCACAGACACTGCTACCAGAATTATGGCTTCAAAACAGATAAGTATTAATGGCTTAAACATAACTAAATTTAAGGCGTGAGTTTTTATAGCTAGGATTGTTATAAACCCTACAGCCATTATAGCTATTGAAAGTAATGCAACGTATACTGCTCCCAGGAATTGTCCAAGGATAAATTCGTGTTTTCTTACAGGTTTTGATATTAATGTTTGAATCGTTCTTGATTCCATCTCCGTTGGAATAGCTGTAGAACCTACCATAATTGATATCAGCATTGCTGCTACAGCAATACCCGCCAGTCCAATATCTTTCATAAGCTTTGTCTCTTCACCTGCTGTGACTGCACTATATAATGTGGAATACGCTATAGCAAACAAACAAAAAACGACTATTACATAGAGAATTCTACTCTTTATCACCCTTTGATATACACCTTGTGCAATCGTTAAGATAATGTTCATGCTTTCTCCCCTCCCTTTTTTTCTATTGATTTCAAAAAATACTCCTCTAATGATTCCTTGTGTGGCGTTACAGAAATTCTTTTCCCATTATTAGCCTCCATTATATCCTCAATCTCCGAAACCTGCTTTTCGTCATTAACAGTAACAGTCACCATATCTCCATCAACTCTAAATCCATCCGCTTTTCCTTTTACCATATCAAGCCCTTTCTTGTCAAGCTTTTCTACAGATATTGTCAGATAAAATTTAAAAGTGCACAGTTTTTAAGCGATTTAAGTTTTAAAAGTGCACACCTAAAAAGCCCCCAAGAATGGGGGTTTGGGGGCATACGTGTTAAGTTAAGCTAATAAGTTTTCTCGCCGATGTGGTTGAC